>JAAZDH010000301.1 GCA_012512865.1 Clostridiaceae bacterium
AATCCACCTCAGGTTCACCGCATTTTTCCGGCACCAGTTTCATTGCCAATTTTTTCATATTAATGGGCATGTTGCAAAGCCCTATCATTTTTACGTCCGTATAATTGAGAATCGCTTCGGCCAAAAGCCCCGAGGGATTGGAGAAGTTTATAAGCCATGCCCTGGGGCAATATTTTTTCATATTCTCCACGATATGGAGCATAGCGGGAATCGTCCGCATGCCTTTCATGAATCCGCCTATGCCGGTGGTCTCCTGTCCTATGAGGCCGTATTTCAAAGGGATTTTCTCATCCTTGACCCTTGCATCCAGCTTTCCCACACGGATTTGCGCAATTACAAAATCTGCATCTCTTAATGCTTCCTCTAAATCACCCGTCATGACGGTTTCAGTTTTCATACCATTGGCATCCAGCATCCTCATGGACAGTTTCCCGACAATATCCAGCTTCTCCATGTCAATGTCCATCAAGCAAATCTCCCTGGCAGGCAATTCATCTTTCCTTTCAACAAAACCGTTGATCAATTCCGGCGTATATGTGCTTCCTGCCCCTATCACCGTAATTTTCATGCCTTTCATACAATACCCCGCCTCCCGTTTTAATATGACGCTCCCATCGACTAACGCCGGGCATTTCCCTGGCTTCCCTCACGTTTTTGTATTGCTTCTTTACTCACACAACAAATTGTATAATAAAAATATGAACGAGTCCATAAGTTGTGATTTGTTTAAAAAAGAATATTTATAAATCAAATATTGAGATTAATGGAATGAACAGCAATGATAAGCATCCTTGCACCTCTTGTCAGAAAACCCATGCCAGGAAATCCGCAAGCCCTTTCATAAAATTCACGAATTCTTGCAAAAAATCAGCCCTGACATTGAATTTCATGTTCATGAAACACACTTCAAGCTGTGAATCGACCAGGTTGAAAGATATTATCCCTACCCTGCCCGTATCAGTCATAAGCCCGTTAACCGAATAGTCGGCGCCAAGAATGCCTGCTATTACCAATAGAAATGCCAATAAGACAATCAAGGCACATCTTCTCCTGTATCTCCTTATATTCCTGTATTTCTCCAGCCTTCCCATGTATCCCATGTAAGCCTCCCCTGTCCGCTACTGCTTGATGACCTCGTGTATGGCTTTTGCAAGGTACTTCACACTCTCAAGGCATTCGCTCAAGAGGTTTCCGTCGCCGCCTATTTCAATTATCAGCGCACCGGTCGAAAGGTTTTGATTATAAACATTATTGCTTATATAAATATGCCTTGCCAGACCGGGATGCTGCCTGTTCAAGTTCTCCTGGAGTTTTAGCGCAAATTTAAGGTTTTCCCTCCAGTTTGCATGCTCCGGCCTCCTGGCATCCGTTCCCACCACAAACATGATTTTTGCCGCGTCTTTTCCATCAATTTTTGTTGTCAGTCTCAATTTGGGCTCGTTCTTGCTCAAACCATCCCGGTGGATATCCAGCACCACCTTTATCGACGGGTAACTCTTCAAGTAACTGCTCAAGGTTTCATAAGCATTGCTGTATGCCTTCTCATAATCGGGATGATCATGCAGGGTCCCGTTATGAAGCACCTCATGCCCGTACTTTTTTCTCAAAAGCTCTGCAAGTTCGTAACCGACCCTTACAACGCTTTCCTCCGGGTTTAAGGACCAATTGGGGATGTCTTTCTTGTTTAAATCGCTAATATTTTTAATAAAACTTTCGGTTGTATGGGTATGATAAATCAATATTTTCGGCCCGCTCCGGCTAAAATCGAAATTAAGCGGCTCCTTCAAAAGTGATTCCACGTCTATCTTATACTTGGTCATGTTTTGAATGACTATTTCATGCCCGAGGGTTATACTTTCTTCCGGGGTTTCGAGTTTTTCTTCCTCCCCTTCGTAATAATAAAAGGTTATCCTCCCCTCTTCCAAATTCTCACTATCATTACCGGTACCGTCTTCTCTCAACTCTCCTGCCGGCCTTCGCTCTCCCGCGCTTGTACCATAACCGCCATCAATGTTTCTCCTGGAATTCAGCTCAGGTTCCCTTCCTGCCGCACTATCGCCATCCACGAATTCACCCGTTTCTTTCTTGTTTTCAAGGAACAGCATGGGCAGGTAATTGTTTTTATAGTAAAAATGAAGATAGGATGACTCCGTGTTCAATATGGTTACCGGATCATTTAAGTCAAAACCGAGGAGCACCCTGAAGAACTTTTTAACCTGGGCAGTAAAAGGTTTTGCTGCATTCCCGCTGTTGTACGTAACATCTATTATTGGGAACGTGAAATTTATAATCGATTTGAATTTCTCAATATCGATTTTCTCTGCAATCTTTAAGCCATTCTCATAAATGTAATTGCCGCCAGCTATGCCAATCCTTGCAGCACCATAGGCAAGCAACAAAAATACCAGGACCGCGGCAACCCTCGCGGCAATCCTGGCGGCAATTCTTGCGGCAAACCTTGTATTAGCCCCTGGGTTGCATTTTAAATTAATACTCGGACTAATCCTTGCCTTCTGTTTAATCCTTGTATTTCCCCAGGGATTAATAATTGCGTTAATTCTTGCACCAAGCCTTTTGCGAGCATTAAACCTCGTATACGCGCCAACCCGTTTACGGGCACTCCGCTTCGGCTTTTTCCGGTAGTTCTTTGCCATTCTTATCCCCACCAGTGTTAATTATATGTAATTAATTACATACAATTATTATTCCACTTTCGGGGATA
>JAAZDH010000302.1 GCA_012512865.1 Clostridiaceae bacterium
CCGCCGCACCACACCTATGGCTCCACCGTCAACTTTGTAGGCCATTTCTCGCAGGGCTGCACCATTTATATATCAAGCGGCCTTAAGCATATATTAAATGAAATGAAAGAGCAGCAGCCCACCCATTTGGTGCTGGTACCCTTGTTCATAGAAACCATGTATAAAAAAATCCGTACACAGGCGGAAAAAACCGGGAAGGCGAAAACCTTGAACATGCTTATAAAGCTTAGCAACTCCTTGCGCAAAATAGGCATTGACTTGCGCCGGCTGCTGTTCAAAAGTGTACTGGATTTCTTTGGCGGCAAGCTGGAAATGATAATATGCGGCGGCGCCAGCTTAAACCAGGACATTATCGATTTCTTTGATGCCATCGGAATTACCGTCCTTAACGGCTACGGCATCACGGAATGCGCCCCTCTAGTCACTTGCAACAGGAACAAGTACCAGAAAAAAGGGAGCGTAGGTATACCTATTATAGGTGAGCAGGTAAAAGTCAAGAACCCCGATGAAAACGGCGAAGGTGAAATTTGCGTCAAGGGTCCCAATGTCATGCTTGGATACTACAAGAACCCGGAAGCAACTGCAGAAGCCTTTGACGAAGAAGGCTACTTCAAGACGGGGGACTATGGAAAACTTGACAAGGACGGCTGGCTTTATATTACCGGGAGACTGAAGAATGTTATAATCCTCAGTAACGGAAAAAATGTATACCCTGAAGAAATCGAAAACGAGATATCAAGGATCTACGGCGTTTCAGAGGTTGTTGTCTACGCCGGGGAAAGCAAGGCCCAAAAGGACAAGGAAGTTATAGTTGCCGAGATCTTCCCCGATTTTGAAGCTCTAAAGTCAAGGGGTATAGAAGATATTAAGGACATACAGGCATATTTTGAAGATGAAATAAAAAAGGTCAACAGCAGGATGGTTTCCTACAAGGCGGTTAAAAAGGTTAAAATCCGCAAGGAAGAATTCCAAAAGAATACCTCCAGGAAAATCCTTAGGTATGCTATCGAGAAAAGTGTTGATTGAGCAACGAAGGATAAAATTTTATACAACCCCTGATTTAAAAATGCTTGACGGGTTCATTATGATGCTGGCTTCTAAAGACGAATAATGGCGCAAATTGAACGTATTTATAGTGTATTTATCTTATTTGTTAGTATTGTTCAACTGTTAAACTGGAGAAATAATTAAATAAATCCAGTAAATCTTAAGTTGTTCATATTGTTTTATTGTGCTAAGTATGTTAAATTTATAGGGGTATTTAATTTACGACTATGCTAATAACATGGTTATAATTGTTACATCTGAGAATATGTTATTAGTGAATATGTTACATAAATGAATATATATTACTAATATCATAATGTTTTTATGGTGAAAAACTATTACGGTTTACATAAAAAATTCCCCACCGGTGCCCTGGGGAAGAGTTTTTTGCAAAAGTGAGGAATTTTCTCCTTGCAAAAAACGAAAAGTATTATAAACTAAAAAACAAACTAATTACTAGCAGAAATAATATTGATAAAAAGTAATTAATTTAAATAGATGTATATGGTAGTAATCTAATAAAATAATTAACACGCTATATTAAAATTATATAAGTAGTACCTGTAGCATAATATGATATAACATAATATGGTATACATAATATGATATACGTAATATGAATTGTAAAATTAATTGCAAATATGAGTAGAATGAATCATAAAGAATATAAAGAGTAAAAAAAGAATCAACCCATTAATTTACATGGGCCATGTTTTCTAGGGGGTAGTATTCTAATGCGGCAATCAATTGCAAATTCAGCAGCAGTTACTACTTCATGGAAAGAAGAAGAAGAAGGTCTTTACGAAGTTTAAATATAATGCTATATCTTATGATAGCGCCCGTATTTATTCTATGTACCATATTTCATTATATACCGCTGCCAGGGATAGCATTGGCATTTGCGGATTTTAGGATTTCGGGTTTCAAGGAATGGGTAGGTTTTAAAAATTTTCAATATATTTTTAATCTAAATTTTTTCTGGGATGCTTTTAGAAATAATTGGGTTTTCATCTTATTGAGGTATATATTTATCTTTCCTTCGCCCGTAATATTTGCGATCTTGTTGAACGAAATAAGGTCGAAAATATTCAAAAAGGCCATCCAGACGATAAGCACGTTACCCCACTTTATTTCATGGGTAGTTATAGCAGGTATATTTATTTCAATTCTATCTCCTAAAACCGGGTATGTTAACTATGCTATCCAGGCTTTAGGCGGGAAGCCAATATATTTCCTTTCAAAGCCGAAATTATTTCCATTTTTGTTTACATTAATGTCAATATGGAAAGAAGTGGGTTACAGTGCCATAATATACTTAGCGGCATTATCCGGTATTGACCCAGAGTTATATGAAGCAGCAATTATAGACGGGGCAAACAGGTGGAAGCAGACCTTGTACATTACACTACCTGGAATAAAAGGCACGATACTGGTAATGTTTATATTGTCATTTGCCGGGATAATGGGAGGTTTATTTGAGCCTATATTCGTATTGAAAAACCCGATGATAGAAGAAACAGCAGAAGTGCTGGATACGTATATATATGATATTGGCCTTGTTAAGGCCAAATATTCCCTTGCAACTGCGGTAGGCTTATTCAAGTCGGTAATATCGCTGGTTTTCGTGATGGCTGCTAATGTTTTCAGCAAGCTGCTAACAGAGGATAAGAAGAGTATATTTTAACTGGGCAATGATAATTAAAGCTGGCAGCAACAACCAGGAGGGATAACAATAATGTTGAAACGCTCAAGAGGAGAAAAGATTTTTAACGTATTTAATGTAACATTTTTCACAATATTTGCAATGATGCTTTTAGTTCCGGTGCTTTACGTGTTAAAGCAGTCACTGGATATAGAGAGAATCGGGGAATTGTCGCTTTCGCTGTTTCCCAGGAAGTTTTCACTGGTATTTTACCAGATGATAATAAACGACAGGGCTATTTACAGGACATTTTTAAATTCGGCATATATTACGGTTGTTGGAACTGCCTTATCGGTATTTTTGAATGCCATGGGTGCATATGCATTGGCAAGAAGGGATTTGCCGGGGAACAGGTTTTTTATATACTACCTGGTAATACTCCCGATGCTGTTTTCCGGGGGACTTATTCCTACCTACCTGGTGGTAAAATCACTGGGACTTATCGATAAATTGGCCGCATTGATAATTCCTGCATTAGTAAGCGGGTGGAACATGGCATTAATACGCAACTACTACTGGTCAATACCTCCTAGCTTATCCGAATCTGCAAGGATAGACGGAGCGGAAGAGTTTACGGTTTTCTTTAGGATAATATTACCTCTTTCCAAGCCGGTTATTGCAGCTATAGCCCTTTTTACCGGCGTTGGTTTTTGGAATACATTTTTCTCTGCGGTAATTTATATTAATTCGCCTCAAAAGTATACATTCCCCGTTAAATTGAGGGAACTAATACTTGTGCAGTATGATATGCAGAGGCAGTTTACCGAAGCTTTGCAGCTAAGACAGATGCAGGGCAGCGGCGATGATTTACTGCTTGCAAGTTTGACCCAAGAGGGGCTTTCGGGTGCGATAATTGTTGTATCAATGCTCCCAATAATTATAGTCTACCCATATCTCCAGAAATATTTTACCAAGGGGATAATGGTAGGTTCGCTAAAAGGTTGAGATTACCGGAGTTTGCCAATTGCCAGGACTTCCTGGACAAGCCCGGTAAGTAGTGCGATAGGGCTGGTAATGAAACAGGGTTAGCAACATAATAGGGTCAGTAAACCTAATACCGCATTCATATAATTTAAACTGTATGATTAGCGGATAAGGGAATATATAATAAAAATCAAAAAAAGAAGGAGGAGTTTTGGCATGAACGTTAAAAGATTCCTTGCTATCGTATTGTGCACAATTTTAATGCTTTCTTTGTTGACATCGTGCGCACTAACTAAAAAAGAAGACACAAGCAGCGAAGGAACCGAAACAACTGCACCAGGAGAAATAGCAAAACCTAAAATGATGGAAATTACAACATCAGCTTACTTCGGTGAACCTTCCGATTACCCGGATTACAAGGAAGAGTGGCCAAAATTGATGCAAGAAGAGTATGGAATTGAGTTTAAAGTCAATTCTCCTGCAAGAAACACCTATACTGAAAAAGTTAACTTAATGTTAACATCCGGGGAAGTAAAAGGCATGGTTCTTGTTTTTACTACGGATGACCTCATCAGGGCAGTTGAAGACGGGGTTGCGGAGCCATTGGATGAATACCTGAAAGATAACGAGGTATGGAAATCTTTACCTAATGAATTTAAGGAAATGTATAAAATCGATGGTAAAATATACGCCATACCCCAGGGCGCAGGTGAGGAAATGTTTGTAAGGTCAATCAGGCTGGACTGGCTTGAGAACTTGGGTCTGGGCGTTCCCGAAACTATCGATGAGCTTGATGAAGCTCTCCGCGCGTTTACGTTTAACGACCCGGATGGAAACGGGAAAAATGACACTTACGGCCATACAGCATCCAGCACCTGGAACCTACAGGATATTTTCATGGCCTATGACTGCAGGTTGAACTATACCGGTGAAAGCCAATTTGCATACGATCCTAACCTCAAATGCTGGACCGATGCCATGTTAAGACCTGGAATGATAGATGCATTGAATTTTCTTGCCAAGCACTACAAGGACAACGTTTTGGACCAAGAGGTATTTACAAATGCAGGAAGCCATATGAGGGAAAGAGTAATGTCTGGCAAATATGGCAGCACCTTCTACTGGTACCATTGGACACAATCATTTGAGGAAGGCACAAAGACAAACGATCCAAATGCGAAATTTACATCAATACTTGCATTAAAAGGACCTAATGCTACCAAGAATATCAACCACACTTGGTATCAAGGTTCACCCTTTATTTTGGTTAAGGGGACTCCACAAGCGAAAGAGGTTGTGAACTGGTTTGTAAACATATTCTACGGCGATCTTAAAGGTCACTTAATGGGAAGGCTCGGAATACTCGGTCCAAAAGGGTTTGATATTGAAGGAAACACAATAATACTGCATGATATAGGAGATAAAAAAACAGCTCCGGCATCTAACATAGTTTCAGAAGTGCCGTGGTTTTCAAGGGTTGATTATCCTTACAGGTACGAAATGTATGATGATGCATGGCATGAGGAAACTAACAGAACATTAATTAAAAAGGCAAATGACATGGCAACTGGCAAGGCAAACGGCACTTTGTTTTTCTTGCCCACAACCCTGCAAGTGCCAAATTCCAATGAATTTGCAAGATTGGATGCAGACTGCAGAAAAATATACAGGGAAGCTCTTGTAAAAGCAGTTACAGGAGAACTTACTCCCGAGGCAGCAATTGAAAACTACAGGGCTCAAATGAAAGCAATAGGCGCTCAAAAAATATTGGAAGATGCAAATGCTTCACTAGGAATCCAGAATACGTTCAAGTACTAAGTCTCTATAACAGAAAGTAAAAACAGAAAGCAAATAAAGAATCAACAAGTTCATACATGCTAAGCGCACAAGAAAGGGGCGGGAACTAGTATCCCGTCCCTTCTCATGTAACTATTGCTAGTAAATGAAAATAATTTGATAAAAATAAATGCCCTATTGTAATAAATGTAATACATTATACTTATTATAATGAGCAACATTATTATCATTATAATGAGTATAATACATCACAATAAGTAAAAAATTTACTGTTATAAAATTGACAATTCCCTTAAATAGTATATAATACATAAGTGATAGAAGGAAGGACAAATTCTTGATTTTGATTAAGGCTGATTTCAGCGTGTAATTTTTTGTGCTCGCTAAAAATAATGTTAAAAATGATAATGGCTGTGATAATAATGATTGCGGGCATATGAGTAGTTTAAGCATATAAATCATAGTGTTTACTTATTTATTAACTCAAAAAATTCGATTTAATGGAGGTAACTAATTATGGAAAAGATCAAGGTAGCAGTAATAGGCTGCGGTACCATTGCGCAAAGCGGCCACATACCCATGTATGACAAAAACCCCGTGGCAGAAATCAAATACCTGGTGGATGTCAACAAAGAACGTGCAGAGGAGCTGGCAAAGAAATACAACGTACCCTATGTTACGTCAGATTACAGGGACATGCTCAAGGACGAGGAAGTAACAGCTGTATCAATTTGCACGCCCAACAGTTCGCATGCTCATATTGCCATCGACTGCCTGGATGCCGGGAAAAATGTTTTATGTGAAAAACCGGCTGCTGTAAATTTTGAGCAGGTATTGCAAATGAAAGAGGCTGCCGACAGGAATGGCAAAATATTGAATATAGGGGTTGTAAACCGCTACAGTACGGCGGTCAATAAAATAAAGGAATTTATTGACCGCGGTGAACTAGGAAAAATATGTCATATATATTGCTCTTTCCGGGCGCACCGTTCCATACCCGGGCTTGGCGGCCAATTTACCACAAAAGCCATATCCGGCGGCGGGGTGCTAATCGATTGGGGAGTTCATTACCTGGACTTGGTATTCTATTGTATCCGCTCTCCTGAAATACTGACGGTATCAGGCGGGATAAGCGGTGAGCTTGGAAAGGACATGAAAAACTATTCATACCTCGGCATGTGGGCAGGTCCCCCGAATTACAACGGTACTTTTGACGTGGAAGATTTAGTTTCCGGTTATATACGTACAAGAGGGCCTTCCATAAGCTTGAACGGGGCGTGGGCACAGAATATCGGTGAAGCCGCAACGTTCATAGAATTCCTTGGGGACAAGGCAGGCATAAAGCTTCAATATGGCGGTGACTTTAAGATATACACGGCAGATAAAGGAGTTCTTTATGAAATAACTCCTTCCTTCCAAAAGAGAGATATGTTTTACGATGAGATAGACGATTTCCTTAAATCTGTCGCAGAAGGCAAAAAGACGCGTTCCAACATTGATAACGTGCTAACCGTGGCACAGGTAATGGACGCCCTTTACAAGTCGGCAGAGCTTGGAAGGGAGGTAGTCCTCCACGAATAACCTGTTAACCGGGTTATCCCGCCAGGAATTAACCAGGGCAACCTGTTAAAAAGTAAGCTCTAAAAAAGCAGTCTCTTAAAATAAAATACCAGGGAAGACAACTTTAACAGCTTTATTTAAATAATTAAATTATTAAATAACTAAATAGTTTACAAAAGAAAGATAGCTTTTGAAAATAAAAAAGACAAGGATAGGAATATGTTACATGCACAAAATCCATCCTTGTCTTTTTATTCCGGCCAACACCGGTTATTTATTATTAACCCCAAGGCTTACAAGATATCCACAACCTTGCCGTCATGCCCGAACAACAAGGTTACCGTTTCCCCAATCTTCACAGGGTCATCGCTGCCATAAATCTTGGAGAAATCCATGTCCTTGTCAAATTCGTAAGTAACGTTTTTCAGCTGGATAAATTGCGGTGACAAGACATTAGGCATTATTGCCGTAACAACCCCGCGCTCTCTCTTGTTTACAACAAGTATATACCTGTTGCCGTCCCATATATCCGTCACTTCATACACAACATCCCCGTAATTTATTTTCGATGAATCAACGACTTCATTTTTTTTAAGAATTATATCACCTGCCGTGAACTCTATGGAACCAACACTTGTTGTAATGGTGTAGGCAGAACGATTTACCACGGGTTTGCTATGCAGCGGGTCGAAAATGACCCCGTAGTCATATCCCGTTTTGTCGCTGTTATATGCAAATATTATGGAAGAATTAGCAGTCAGGATGTTCTTCAGGTTATTGTAATCCTGCCTTGTCCCGTTGTAATAATAAACTGTTTTTTGGGGAAGTACCATGTTCACGTCAGTTCCCTGGATTATACCCGATATGCGGTTGTCAACAGCAGATTTTACAGTAACGTTTTCCAGCAGCTTCATTCTCCCGTCCACCAGGAGAATATAGTCCCCGTCGATTACAGCCCTGTACTTGTTTCCAAGCTCCAGTACGGGTTCATTGCTGACGTTATATAATATACCCGCATCGGTTAACACCTGGTTCTCCGACAGGTAATCAAACGTGCGGGAATTGCCGAGAATTATGCACTCGCTGTAAAAACCTTCAATGGATGCAAAATTCCTCTTTATACTTTCATCAACGGTATCCGGTAATTCCAGGGATACGGTTTTGCTGTCAATTCTCGCAAATTTCACAAACCTGCCCTTCATGCCCGAAGGATCGGTGTTCGTCTTGTAAGTTACCCTGGAGCCATTCTCGAGGAACAGCCTGACATTATACGTCGCACTCTTTAAGGTTCCCGATGCAGGGATCAGGATGTCGTAATTCAGCAGGAAGGCATACTCGGAAGCCCCAATCTCATCCGGGTTCAGGATATCCACTATCTCCCCGTTAATCCCCAGCAATGCGGCAACGCTGTCTCCTACTGAAAAAGAGCCTTTTCCCCCGCTTATCTTGTTCTTGTTGAAGCTGCCGCTCAAATTATAAGGAACCTTGTCTATTTCAAGCCCGCTGGCCGCTATAATATTCGGGATGATGCCGGTTATCCTGCCATGCACTTTTGCTTCATTGACAAATATATATTTATAATTTCCCCATATATCCGTTATCTCGTATAAAACATCCCCGTATTTTATTTCCTTGATTGAAATGGCTTCACCGCCTTTTATTACCGGGATGCTTGCCGAATCAATGATTATAGAACCTATGGCTATGGACGAATCCGCGGACACAAGCCCTCTCATTACTTCGGGGCGGCTGTATATGGGGTCAAATACCGCGGCATATTCATACCCGTCCTTATCCTTATCATAAGCAAGCACGATTGAAGAGTTTTGTCGCAGCATACCTCTTACGGTCTCCAGGTTCTGCTTACTGCCGTTGTAATAATACGCGGTTTTCTCGGACAAGTATATTTCGCCCGCGCTTTTATCTTCCAGGTAATAGCTTACCTTGTTTTCTACCGCGGAAATAACAGTTATTCTTTTTACCTCGTTAAGTGGAGCTGATGCCCATACTATTTCATCATCCACTATGGTAAGATTATATTTTCTTCCCGGTTCCAATTCCCTGCCGGTAAACTTGAAAGCAACGGCATTAACATTGAAAATTCCCTTGTCGGTGATTACCTGGTTTTCTCCGATGCTTTTATGGGTGTTTTGATTGCCAAGGATAATGCTCCCGGGATTTGTGCATACCCCGTAATACTCCCCGAAAGTTCTTGCCTGCTGCCCCGTAAGGGATTCTTTCATTCTCGTATCTAAAAGCCTGTTAATCAGCTTTACGGCAACCCACCTGGGAACAGCGTCATTGCTGTCGAATTCCAAGCCTTGCACCAACCCTATGCTTTTTGCCTTCTCCATGTAATTGTAAGGCCATGTGCCTGGCAATTCCTCGTTTCTATATCCCAGTGCCCTTACCAGCACCGTCAGGGTCTGGGCGTATGTAATATTCTGCCCCGGATTAAAATTCCCGTCAGGCATGCCGGCAATATAGCCTTGGCTTACCGCCGCATTAATATAACCGCTGGAATACCTGTCTGCGGGTATATCGGGGAAGCTTGTACTTCCTTTTAATAACTCCGCCTTTTCTTCAAGCCCCGAAGCCCTGACCATTAAAATGGCAAACTGCTCCCTTGTTAACATATCATCCGGCCTGAACCGCCCTGTCCCGTCACCGCTCACTATGCCAAGGACCCAAAGGCGGCCGACATCCTCGTAATAGCCGTCATCCACGCCCACATCGGTAAATATGGAATCCGGTTCACCTGACATGTCCGGACCGGCATTGGTTCCAGTGTCCGCGTTGCCAGTACTAATGCTTGCAAAGGAAAACACCAGCACCAAAACCACAAGTATTATTATTCCAATTCTTTTCATTAATAAGCACACCTCCGTACTTTTCACTTGCTGTTGTTGCCCGTATTGTTCATATTGTACATATTGCTCATATTACACTTACACCTTGTATTGTATTTATGCTTTTATTTGCACTTTTGCCCGTAGCTTGGCTTATATTGTGCATAACTTATACTACATCCGGCTTATACTATACCTCACTTATACACCTGGCTTACATACCTAACTTGCACTGTACTAACCTGCCTTGTATCCAACATACATTATATCATGTAAACCATGCTATTCATATTGCTAAAATATTTCATAATTGTAATATAAAGAATTTCTACAATATCATAGTTCCCAAAGCTCCCTCTTGCCCGTTGATACGCCCAGGGCCCCTGCCTTCAAGGCTCCAAGCATATCCCCCTTGTTATCTATCAATCCCCCGGCAATAACCGGGAGGGAAACATCCTTGCAAAACCGGCTGATAATACCAGGCATGACTGCAGGCATAATTTCCACCATGTCAGGTTTTACAACATGCACGGATTTTATAGCTGTTTCATAAGATTGACTGTCTACCAGGAAAAATCGCTGTATTACACACATGCCTATTTCCATGGCATACTTTACCTGGCTTGTCCTCGTAGTAATTATGCCGCTCGGTTTAATAACCCGGGCTATGTAATCCATTGCCTTGTTGTCTTTACCAATACCTTCCAACAGCTCCACGTGTATAAATACATTTTTATTTTTCTGCTTGATTCTCTGCACATCTCTCTCTACACAGAAAATATCGGATTTCAGGAGAAAAATGGTCGTCACAGGCGCACTTACGGCATACTCGATATCCTCTTCTTTTCTCACCGCGGCAATTACCGGGTTTTCTTCAATTTTTGCTATTATTTCCCTTAAGCCACTTGTTGGATTATCCTTCATTTCGTTGCCCACTATCAAAACATCACCTGTCTCAGCTGGTTTAAACCGGATATAACAGGCACCCCGGGCACAATGCTTATAATGCCTGTATAACAACGGTGCGTATATGCAATGCTTGGCAATGCTTGCACAGCATCAATGCATATCTAATGATGCATAACAATGCACCGCAATCATATATAATGATGCATAATAATATTTTACTATATTTGAATTATAATGCAAATGCAACGTAACGGGTAAATTAGTTATAAAAACGGGATAAGCACATTATTTGACCCAAGTTCTATTTTAAATCATATCGGCGCCATAAAAGGCATATATATACTGTAGTAGCGCTGTAGTCGTACATACATTGCAAGTGCATTCATGGCAAGTGCACGCACGCATTGCGAAACCCGGCCGTATTATTAACAGGCAAGCAAATTAATATACTGAAAGCATAAAGTCCGGTCATGTTGGATGAAACATGCTGCCATAGATGAAGCATTTATATGCATTATACATATACCGGGTTTGAAGTTGGTCCGTTACAGTATGACATGTTGGGGGGGAATCCATAGTTGAAGAAATATATCGAGGAGAGGGCAATTGAACTGGCAAATTATATTATTGAAAAAAAAGCCACGGTAAGGGCAGCCGCAAAGAAGTTCGGCATAAGCAAAAGTACAGTTCATAAAGATGTCACCGAAAGGCTCCTGGTTATAAAGCCGGAACTTGCAAAGCATGTAAGGAAAGTCCTTGACGAAAACAAGGCAGAAAGGCATATCAGGGGAGGTCAAGCCACCAAGGCCAAGTATAATATGAAATCACCGGGATTAAGCCATTGGGCTTGAGTTTGAATAAATATTCAAATTATTGTTTTATATTTTTGAATCATGGAATCGCAGGCGTATCACAGTTAAAAATTAGAAAAGCTGAAAATCACAAAATTATTGCATTCTTCTAATAATATGATAATATTAAATAGGTATTAATATTGTCATGTTTCTGGTAATCAAAGGAGATGTTGATATGGGCATTTGGACAAGATATCGGGATTGACCTTGGCACTGCTACTACTCTCGTTTATATAAAGGGAAAGGGAGTTGTATTGCGGGAACCTTCGGTAGTGGCAATTGATAAAAATACGAATAAAATCCTTGCAGTGGGCGAAGAAGCACGGATGATGATTGGGCGTACACCGGGGAACATAGTCGCAATAAGGCCACTAAGGGATGGTGTAATATCCGATTATGACGTGACCGAAAAAATGCTTAAGTATTTTCTAAACAAGGTTCTTGTCAACCGCGTATTTAACTTGATTAAACCAAGATTGATGGTATGCGTTCCCAGCGGGGTTACCGAGGTTGAAAGGAGAGCCGTAATAGATGCCGCCATCCAGGCGGGAGCAAGAAAAATTTATCTCATTGAAGAACCCATTGCAGCGGCAATAGGCGCCGGCATCGACATCTCAAAAGCTTGCGGCAGCATGGTAGTCGATGTGGGTGGAGGAACAACTGATATTGCAGTAATATCCCTTGGAGGTATTGTTGTCAGCACGTCAATCAAGGTTGCAGGGGACAAGTTCGACGAAGCTATAGTAAGGTATATGCGGAAAAAGCATAATATAATGATAGGTGAACGTACGGCGGAAGAATTGAAAATCAACATTGGCACTGCCTACCCCAGGGTGCAGGAAGTTACCATGGATGTCAGGGGCCGGAACCTGATAACAGGATTGCCCAAAACCATAACAGTAACATCCTCGGAAATGATGGAAGCCCTGGAAGAACCAATTTCAGCCGTTGTCGAAACTGTACACACGGTGCTTGAAAGAACTCCGCCTGAATTGGCGGCAGATATCGGGGACCGGGGCATTATAATGACCGGCGGAGGTTCCCTTATATACGGGTTGGACAAGCTGATACAGAAAGAGATCGGTATCAACGTGATAATCGCGGAAGATGCCGTATCTTGTGTCGTAATGGGTACAGGCAAAGCTATAGATAATATAGAGGAAATAGAATTCAGCTATGCTTCAGAGGCAAAGTTAAGACGCTAACAGGGATGATCTCAAGCCAGGATGATCCCAAACCAAAGCAAAAGGGTATCCTTTAAAGGATTACCCTTTATTAGTTTTAATGGAACGTCACTTGCTTAATACACGGAAATATGCATAATATCAATACTCTACCAATAATCTATTAATACTCCGGCAGGTACAGCTTGGGATCAACCAATTCATCATTTTTCAAAACTTCAAAATGCAAGTGCGGTTCCAAGGCGATTTCAAAAACTGCAGTATCTCCTACTGAGCCGATGCTGTCTCCCTGCTCCACTATCTGGTTGGGCAAGACCATATCAGGGGAAGCCAGGTTGGCGTACACGGTTTTAAACCCGTTTTCATGGTCAATAACAATTGTATACCCAAGTCTCGGGTCGCTTCTAATTTCGTATACAACCCCGCCGGCTACGGCTTTCACCGCTGTCCCCCTTGATGCGGCGATATCAATTCCGCCATGTGTTCTCCAGTCTTCAAGGGTCTTGGAATATACAAGCTTGTCCATGGCATAATCATGAATTATGTTTCCATAAACAGGCATGATGAAATCGGGCTTGCTTGCTTCATCATCCAGGCTAACCCTGCTATTGTTTTCTTCGTCGTTTTCTACCAGGAATACGGCATCTTCATCCTCGTCATCGTCATAAGATATGCTGCTTCCCTCTTCTAATGTAAGCTTTTGTTCTTCACTTGCAATTCCTGGTCCTGCCCCGAATACATCACTTGTGTCAATGGCCGCACCTTCTTTCCCTGTATATGCATCCTCTCCTGTATTTGTGCTTTCACCGGGATTGATAGCCAGGCCTATGTCTTTCCCGTCAATTTTATCATTCCCGCCAGCCTTGTCTTCCCAATCAATTTCATCCATCCAGTCAGCTTCATCCACCTCGTCAGCCCTGTCCTCTCCGCCTGTCTTGTCCTCCCCGCCAGCTTCGTTATTCACATTAACTGCTTCATCTTCGCCAATCTCTTCATCCACGTCATAATCCGGCAAATATTCCTCGAAATCATCCGGGATAAAATTTTCATCCGTATTCGTTATGAAGTTGAACAGGCCAAGGTTTGGCTTGGTAATCCATATTATCGTGATTCCGATAACTACCACGCCTAACAGCAGGATAACGTAAAAGCCCTTTTTGTTAAGGGAATCCCGTATTCTTTTCTTTGACTGTTTATTACCAGGAAATAAGTCTTTCATATGCTCAATTTTCACCTCCGTATAATATTGTTTCCGTAAATGGCAACAATATACATATTGAAACAAATATTTTACAGGGTTGAATACGGGAAACCAGGTTAAGGTTTAACCGTACCTATTTCAATCCCGGTGTAGTAATACTTGACGATTTCCTCCCAGCTCTTTCCGTTTTTTGCCAGGTTGTTGGCTCCCCACTGGCTCATGCCAACCCCGTGGCCGTTGCCATAAGTAGTTATTACGATCATGCCGTCCTTGTCTTTACCCATCTCAAAATTGGCAGAACGTAAAGAAAATAGTTCCCTGAATTCCGTTCCCTTTATTTCCTTGTTCCCGATTTTCATCCTCTTGACCCTGCCGCCTTCAGTATATTCAAGAATGGTTGTTTCTCCCAAAATATTGTTTTTATCAAGTTTTATATCCGGGTATTTTTCTTTTAATGTATTATAGAATTCCTCCGGTGATATCTTCACGACTGTTTTAAAAACAGGGCTTGAATCTTCTCCTTCGCTTACCACGCTTTGCAGGTAATCAACCGGGGATACACTCCACACTTCCTCGGCATTCTCCGTTTTCCCCCCGCTGTTGGAATGGAAAACAGGATTGGCAACAAGCCCGTTATATATTAAAATAATACCTTTTGTCTCCTCCACCGCCTTCCTGATTTTATCCCAGTATACACCTGCATTGGCCACATCCCATTGTTTCATTGCTTCATCCTTGCTTATCCATGCCTGGCAATGGGTAAAATCCGTGCATACATCCGCATCTTCATGGGCATTGTCGATATTCTTGTATAACCCTTTCAACCTGCCGTAAGCATAAGTCCTGGCAGCGACCGCCTGGGCTTTCAACGCCTCAAGGGCAAATTCCGCCGGCATTTCGGCTGCCACAACTCCCGTTATATACTCCTCAAGATCCATTTCCTTCACTTTGTTTTCAGGCTTAACGAGCACCCTGATCGTAATATTGTTTTTGTTTTCCCTTGTTTCTTCATTACCCTTATCATTGCCTACCCCGGTATCGTCGGTTATCCCGGTTTCGCCGCTTGCCGCATTTTCACCCGCTATACTGCTCCCATTATTTCCTCCATTATTCCCTTTATCCCCCTTTACGCTCTCATTCACGACATTGCCTGTCCCATTTCCTGCAGCATTGAAATTGTGGCCTTTTACTATCAGCAGCGGAAGAATTATAACGACCGTGAGTATTAAAAGCAAATAATAGCCTATATTTTTTATAATTAATGTTTTCATAGTAAATATATATTCTTTTTACGTTCTTCTCATGCCCTTTACCTGCTTTTTAATGCATGTTTCTGCTTGACAAGGCGGACCAAAACGAACTATTGAAATGAAAAGCCCTCGTTCTTTAATCTATTCTCGTGATATTTGCTCCAAGTTCCCTTAATTTTTCATCAATTTTTACGTATCCCCTGTCTAGATGCTCGATATCATGAATTTCGGTGGTGCCGCGGGCTGCAAGACCTGCTATTATCAATGCTGCTCCCGCCCTCAGGTCTGTGGCTTTTACCTGTGTGCCGGTTAATTCGGCCTTCCCTTCCACCACCGCGCTTCTCCCCTCAATCCTGATATTGGCTCCCATCCTTTTTAGCTCGGGAATGTGCATAAACCTGTTCTCAAATATGGTCTCAACAATCATGCTTGTGCCGTTGGCCCTTGTCATCAGGGAGGTCAGCTGGGCCTGCATATCTGTCGGGAAGCCCGGGTATGGATGGGTTTTTATATCCACGGCTTTCAACTTTCCTTCCGACTGTACCCTTACAAAGGACAATTCCTCGGAAATTTCCACCCCCACCTCTCTCAGTTTTGCACTAATTGGTTTCAAATGGTCTGCAACCACATTTTCTATTGTCACATCACCGCCTGCCATGGCCACGGCAGCCATGAATGTCCCTGCTTCAATCCTGTCGGGTATTATAGTATGCTTTACCCCGTTCAAGCTTTTAACCCCGTTTATTTTTATGGTATCCGTTCCTGCCCCTTTTACATCCGCACCCATTGAAATCAAAAATGTAGCCAGGTCTACCACTTCAGGTTCTACGGCGGCATTTTCTATGATAGTCTGCCCTTCTGCAAGTACCGCAGCCATCAGGATGTTTTCAGTGGCCCCGACGCTTGGAAAGTCAAGGTATATTTTTGCGCCTTTCAGCCTTCCATTGGCCTTGGCTTCAATAAACCCATGCCCTTGCCTGATTTCAGCTCCCATGGAAGTGAATCCCTTGAGATGAAGGTCAACAGGTCTCAAGCCAATGGCACATCCTCCAGGAAGAGGTATCTTTGCATAACCTGTCCTCGCAAGCAGCGGCCCCATTACCAGGAATGATGCCCTCATCTTGTTTACCAGCTCATATGGCGCCATGCCCCTGATATAATTGCCGGGTGAGACAGTCAGAATGTTGTTTTTCGCCGATGTTTCCACCTTTGCACCCAAG
>JAAZDH010000303.1 GCA_012512865.1 Clostridiaceae bacterium
AAAATTTTCGTCGGGCAGTGAAAAAGAAGCAGTATTTGTGGCTTGCGGTTCAAGTTACTGGATGTCGCTTTCTGCTTGCATGACATTTGAACAGAAGACAGGCATTCGTTCATTTGCCGTATCGGCGGGGGACATTTTAATGAATCCCGATTATTACAGCAAGTGTTTTAATAAGCTATTAATCATTGCTCCATCGAGGTCGGGCAGGACAACGGAAGTTCTTAAGGCGATCGAAATACTTAAAAATGCATACGGGGAAATAAGAGTGCTTTCTATAGTGGAATACACGGGTTCACCACTTGAAAACCTCTCCGACAGCACGATTACGCTGCACTGGGCAAACGAGGAATCCGTATGCCAGACCCGTTCTTTTTCGAACCTTTATTTATGCATGATAACCATGGCAGCTTTGCTGGGAAATGATACAAAGCTGTTTGACGATATTGAATATTATCTCAACCGCGCACCTGGACTGTTTTTGACCATGGAAGGGAAAATTTCCTCAATAGTGGAAGGCTTTAAAAACTGTAACTACCTTGTCGCACTTGGCTCGGGTAAACAGTACGGGGCTGCAATTGAAGGTGCATATATAGGTATTGAAATGGCTGTTTTCCCGGCCAATTACTACAGTGTGCTGGAATTAAGGCACGGCCCTATTGTACGCTTGGATGAGAATTCGCTTGTATGCATTATTTCAAACAGCAATGCCCGTAACTTGGAAGAAGGCATGGCTGCCGATGCCGGGAAAAAAGGAGCTAAAGTATTGGCTATCATTGATAATGGCAGCTTTAAGAATGCCGACTGGGTGTTCAGCATGAAAAATGATTCCGAGCCCGGGGTAATCGCCCCCGAGGTGGTGGCATTGTATGGGATAGCCATTTTCCAGGCTTTCGCATATTATAAATCAATACAGCTTGGGCTCAATCCGGACAACCCGCCCCAGCTGGTTCCATATATAAACTTGTAAACTTGTTTTATATAAACTTGTAAATATGTTTTATATACAGGCGTGTAAAGGAGTTCTTTATGGGTGAACAACTTGCAGGTAAACAAGCGGGTAAACAAGCAATGAAGCAATACGATGTCATAACTGCACTTGATATATGCGTTGATCTTATAGTAAAAGGTGATGTAGTGCCCCGGTTTAACCAGCAAGAACAGCTTGTAGACGGGTATTACCTGGAAATGGGGGGAGCTGCTTGCATTTTTGCCTGCCAATGTGCCAAGTTGGGGCTTTCAACCCTGGGCGTGGGAGTTGCAGGCCGGGATTTATTTGGTGAACTGGCGCTGCAGCGCCTTAAAGAATGCGGGGTTGATATAAACTCAGTCAGGGTTTGTGATTCTTTGAGAACCGGCTTGGGAATAGCATTGTGTAAAACTAACGACCGCGCCATACTGACATATACCGGCACCATTGATGCAGTCGAACCTGGATGGGTGGAAGAAAAACTCCCCTTTGCAAGACATTTGCATATTGCCAGCTACTATCTCATGTCCTCTTTAAGACCTCACTGGGAAAGGCTGGCTGCATATGCAAAAACCTGCGGGCTTACCATAAGCCTGGATACCAACTGGGACCCTTCGGAGCGTTGGAATGGCATATTTGAGCTATCACCGTATATTGATTTATTTATGCCAAATGACAGCGAGGTGATGGCAATCACAGGTGAAAAAGATGCCTTCAGGGGCATGGAAAAATTATCAGGATACTTCAAAAATGTTGTTATGAAGATGGGCGAAAAAGGAGCTGCCATAATTTCTAACGGTAAATTCCTGCATATTGAAACAATCACGGTAGAATTAGTGGATGCC
Organism: Clostridiaceae bacterium; assembly: GCA_012512865.1. Taxonomy (GTDB): domain Bacteria; phylum Bacillota; class Clostridia; order Acetivibrionales; family DUMC01; genus Ch48. The sequence goes on from JAAZDH010000303.1 coordinate 1,813, forward strand.
GTAGGGGCAGGCGATTCGTTTAATGCAGGTTTCCTGTACGGATGGCTTAATGGCTTATCCTTGGAAGATTGTCTTCGTATAGGTTGCTTCTGTGGAAGCAGCAATGTCACAAGTCAGGGGGGAATCAAGGGGCAACCTGGCCTGGAAGATCTTAAAAAACTCCAAGGCATCAAGCTAAACAGCTTTATTCAAACTAAATGACAATACATTTAATGATATTAAATTTAATAACTACTGGATTTAATAGCCCAAATGAGACTGCATCATATTTTTTAGTTAAAATTGACTTTTATAAAAGAATATGAAATAATTCATATAAATTATATAAATTATCCTCGATTTTTAAGCTTTGCAAGCTTGCAACCCGGATATGACATCAAGGATACGGAAGGTAAAATGTAGAGGGTGAAGACGATGAAGGCTCTTGCAGTATATAGATTGCTTGACTTGGAACAAGGCCATGAGGATCTCTCCGAATATTTGCTGGTAAACTGTGCCGGCTATTATGAAGCGGAGGAGTCATTTGGCGCCACTCACAGGCTTTATGGGCGAAAAGACTGGTATTTGGCTTTTAATCGTGCCGGGCGCATGAAATACATGCACAAAAAGCTAATGTACGATATAAGGGAAAACATGGTATTTATATATGCGCCAAATGATGAGCAGTATTACGGGCAGGCTGATGATAACCCGATAGAAAATTACTGGGTCCACTTTACAGGTTATGGTGCTGCATCAATCATGGAGAAGCTCGGGTTAACTTCAGGAGTTTACCATGTTGATAAAGACCTTACGGATTATTTTGAAAAAATGATAGATGAACTGGCAAACAAATTTTACGGGTTTGAAGCAGCATCTGCAGCCTGGCTCCTGGTGATTCTTACCGAGGTGGCGCGATACGCCCATAGCAAGGTAGGGCCCGTATCTACTGCAGATAGAAGATACAGTGAAATTGCAAAAACCGTGCAGTATATAAAGGATAACTACCACAGGAAAATCACCATCAAGGAACTGGCAGAATTGTCACATTTCAGTGTCAGCTATTATTGCAGCATTTTTCGTGACATACTTAAGAAATCACCCCAGCAATATTTACTTGAATACAGGCTTTACAGGGCTTCAGACCTTGTAATACGTACACGGTTGAGTATACGCGAGATTGCGGCGATGTGCGGTTATAATGACCAGTTATACTTCAGTAAGAAATACAAGCAGTTTTTGGATGCTCACCTTCCGAGCATAGGAAAATGCATCGTGACACCGATAAAGAGGCATCCTATGACCCAAGTATAGGAAAATGAGCATGTTGATGTTGAATAATCGCAATTGAAGTCTTGGCACGGGCAAATCATTACCCTCCCTATTCCATGATGAGGGAAATGGCCTCTTTTCTCAAAACTTCGACAAGTCCTGCCTCATCGGTAATGTCTTCCATTGTTACAATTCCGCCCCTTGCCACATCCTCCAATTGGTGACAATCCGAGCCTGATATCATCCTAAGCCCGTCTTCCAGTGCAAATGAATATGCAAGATAATTCCTGGAATCATGCCTTGGGTTTCCGTTATACACTTCGATTCCATCCAGCAGCCCGGCCCTTTCTATCGCTTGGTTAGGCCTGAAAGGGTGCGCCTGGTATATCAATATATCATGGCCTTTTTTCAATTCATTGAATTGCTGGAGATTCAACTTGTAAAGCTCGGGGTTGTTTTTAAGGAATTCCTCCGTTACGCCGAAAACCAGGTAATCATTAATGCTGCCAACAAATCTTAGCTCTATACCCAGCAACACGTTTAATCCAATATTCTTACCCTCTTCCCGGGCTTTCCTGTATCCTTCCAGGAAACATACCATTTTCTCATCCCAGCTGCATGAATGGTATTTTTCGAAATAACCATCAAAATAGTGGTCCGTAATTACTATCCCGTCATACCCTGCTTCCTTGTATAAATTAACCACTTCCCTGGCGCCGATTCTCCCGCAAGGGCTAACTTCCGAAGTATGAACGTGCACATCATATTTATATGTCCTCATGCTTGTATCATCCGTTTCTTGTCTCCTGCATGTATTCTAATTCACGCATCCCAACTTGCCCGCTTTATTTCACGTAATTCCTTAATGTACCAATGCCTTCAATTACCACTTCCACCACGTCCCCGGGCACCATGGGCCCTACACCTCTTGTAGTCCCTGTTGTAACCACGTCGCCGGGGTATAGCGGCATTATCCCGGAAATAAAGCTTACCAGTTCCTCAACATTCCATATCATGTTGGATGTATTTGAATGCTGCTTTATCTCCCCGTTTAACAAAAGCTTTATATCAAGATTGTTATAATCAAGCCCTGTAACTATATACGGCCCTATCGGGCAAAAAGTTTCAAAGTTTTTGCTCCTGGTCCACTGGCCGTCCCGGGCTTGCATGCATCTTTCCGTAACATCATTCAGGCATGTGGCACCCAGTATGTAATCTTTTGCCTCTTCTTTATCTACCCGCCTGCAATATTTTTTAATTACTACTGCAAGTTCGGCTTCATAATCCACCCGCTCTGCCCTCCTGGGAATTATTATGCTGTCTTCAGACCCGATTACCGCATGGGGAAGCTTTATGAATATGGTTGGTTCTTCCGGGATTTTTCGCTCACCGAATTCCACGATATGATCCATGTAATTCAAACCAACGGCTACCACCTTTTTCGGTTCACACGGCGGAAGCAGCTTTACATCGCTTAACTTATGGAATGTACCGGTCAAATCAAATTCATTATAACAGCTTCCCGTGATTTCTCTTATCTTCCCGCCATCCAGGATACCCGTTTTATTTTCACCATCATGGTTAAAACGCAATATAATCATCCTGCCACCTTCCTTTCAAAACCAACCTCCAAATCCCGGTTACTCCATGGCACCTTAATATCATGTCACAACTACATATTATACTTAATATCATGTCACAACCTTGTATTATGTCATATTATGAAAGTATACCACCATTAATTACATTATACAATATGGAATATCACATAGGATACCACCGGTATTCCTGTTTTATTTATCATGAAAAAATGTCATGCCGTGCCCAAAAACAACTATAAAAACAATGGTAATGCAATGGTCATTAATGACATGTACGCGGGTTATTTCCAGGAAATGGCCATTAGCCGTTGTTTTTATTATAATTTTTTCATCACAAGTTAGCCAAGGGCATCAATTAACAATAATTTAAACCAGCGCTTTTGAACACCCAGGGCTTTGAACGCTGGTGCCGAGTGCAGCAATGAACAATAATTTAAATCAATTCGGGAATAAGTCGGGAATAATTTAAAATTTATGCTATGGTAAAAAAAGGAGGAAAATACAGCCATGAGAACCAAGAGGTTGTACAAGTATAAAAAAATCAGGCAAAAAAGAATGTTAAAACTGCTGCTATTCGGACTGGTAATCCCGTTCACTTCCATCTTTGCAGGTT
>JAAZDH010000304.1 GCA_012512865.1 Clostridiaceae bacterium
ACTCAAATGAGCCTGACCAGGATTTCCGCAGCTTTAGGGCCGATAACACAACTTCTCTTTGGTTTGAGCCTGGCTTTTTTCATAATGTACGGCAGCGGATTGGTTACGAGAGGTGTCATATCATTGGGAGATTACGTGGCCTTTAATTCTTACATAATGGTGATAATGGGGCCCATACTGAGTATTGGAAGGGTTATTGAGGTCTGGCAGAGGGGTATAGCCTCCATGGGGAGGCTTGACAAAATATTCTGCGAAATGCCGGAAAAAGGTGTTGAGGTGCAAGGAGGAAGAGAAGCAGTTGTAGGGGAAGAAGAACGAGGGCAGGCTGAAAAGGCAAAACACGCAAGAAAAGAAAAAGCCACCGGGAAAGAAAAATACACTGGAAAAGAAAAACACGCAAGAAAAGAACAATACATTGAAAAAGTAAAAAATGCCGGGAAAGAAATGTGCACGGTGGAAAAAGAATACACAGGGCCGGGGGAAGAAGCGGAAAAAGAAAAATATCAACGATGCAAGGAAAATGTGCTTGACGGTGATATTGTAATCAAGGATTTGGATTTCGCATACCCCGGTTCGGAAAATAAGGCCCTGAAGGGTATAAACCTTGTAATCAAGGCGGGAAATACCCTTGGCATCCTTGGGAAAACCGGCAGTGGAAAGACAACCCTCGTAAACCTGCTGTTAAGATTGTACGAAGTTGATGACGGCCATATCTTTATAGGCGGAAAGGATGTTAACCATATACCCCTGGATGTCTTGAGGGAAAATATAGGTTATGCCCCCCAGGACAATTTCCTGTTTTCAACAACAATAAGAAACAACATAGAGTTTTTCCGGCCGGTTTACGGGGATAAAGAGCTGGAAAACGCGGCAAGGATGGCGGTGGTATATGAAGATATAATGTCCTTCCCGGAAGGATTTGAGACTGTAGTGGGGGAGCGGGGAGTAACCCTTTCCGGCGGGCAGAAGCAAAGAGTTTCCATCGCCAGGGCACTGGTAAAAAACCCGGATATAATCATACTTGATGACAGCCTTTCGGCAGTTGACACAAAAACAGAAGAAGAAATTCTTAAGAACCTGGAAAAAGTGATGAAAAACAAGACAGGAATTATTATTTCCCACAGGGTTTCCTCGGTAAGATACGCGGACAATATCATATTTTTGGACGAGGGACGTATCGTTGAAACTGGCACCCATGAAGAATTAACGAGTAGAAAGGGAGCATATTACACCCTGTATATGTCGCAAATGGAGCAGGAGCAGGACAACAAGGAATTATGCGAAGTATGAGCATTAAAAGACAGCATAAGAATTGGGAAGAATTACAAAAAACCAAATTGTATGAGTTTTAAAGTGATTGCTATAAAACCATGAAGAAATGTAATGCTAAAACTATAAAGAATTGTAATAAGAGGGGAACAGCAAGAATGAAAGAAATAAAGGATAAAAAACCGGTTTATGACGATTACTTGCTAAGCGAGGGTAAAAAGGTACGATTTACCAGGCTGCTGGCGTATTTTAAGCCTTACCTGCCGTTGCTGGTTTTGTGCATAATATTTGCTTTTTTGATTAACGGCGCGGCGTTAATCAAGCCTTATATAATCAAGTATGTAATTGATGACTTCCTGGCCGTGGGGAAAAACGAGCCCGGGACTTTTATGCTTATAGGCCTTGTGTACCTGGGAATAGTATTGCTGGGGTCAGGATTTGGTTATTTGCAGGAATACCTTTTAACCTATATCGGGCAAAGAATAATGTATGATATAAGGAACCAGCTTTTTGCCCATGTACAAAACATGTCCATGAAATTTTTCGACAGGAACTCGTCCGGCAGGATTCTTACAAGGGTTACAAATGACGTGGAGGCCCTTAACGAGATTTTTTCGGGAGTGCTGATAAATTTTGCTAAGGATTTCATAATGATAGCGGGAATAATAGCAGCCATGTTTTCAATGAATAAAGACCTGGCATTGCTATGCATGTGCTGTATACCGTTGATAATAACCGTTACAATAATATACCGCAAGACCGCAAGGAAAAATTTTCTCAAATTGAAGGGGATTATCGGCAAAATAAACGGTTTTCTCGCGGAAAACATTTCCGGGATGAAGCTTGTCCGTATATTTAACAGGGAGAAGGAGAAGTTGGAAGAATTTAAAATACTTAATGATGAATATTTTGCCACGAGCCTGAGGGAAATGGTTTTACACAGCTTGTGCAGGCCGATTATTGAAATCATTAATACTTTGACAATTGCGTTGCTGATATGGTATTGTACCGCTGGAATTACCGGGGGTTACCTGGAAATAGGGGTGCTTTACGCCTTCATAACCTACATAAAGCAGTTTTTCGGACCGATAAATGAAATCGCGGAGAACTACACTTCCATACAGTCTGCTCTCATCTCGTCGGAAAGGATATTTAACATACTTGACAACCATGAAATGCTTGAGAATTTCCAGGGAGGAAAACATGCGGACAGGATTGATGGGGAAATAGAATTTCGAAATGTATGGTTTGCTTACAACGAGGGAGAATGGGTGCTGAAAGATGCCAGTTTTAAAATCGAGCCGGGAGAAACCGTTGCTTTTGTGGGGGCCACCGGGGCCGGGAAGACAACGGTAATAAACCTTATGTCCAGGTTTTATGATATACAGAAGGGAGAAATCTTAATTGACGGGGTTGACATAAGGGAATATAATTTGAAGGATTTAAGGCGCCAAATAGCGGTTGTGATGCAGGATGTATTCCTTTTTTCCGGGGATGTGAAATCAAATATACGCCTTAAAAACAAGTCGATTACCGATGATGATATTGTAACTGCCGCAAAACTTGTTTGTGCAGATAAATTCATCGAATCCTTGCCAGGCAAGTACGATGAAGAAGTGAAAGAAAGAGGGTGCACGTTCTCAGCCGGCCAAAGGCAGTTAATATCTTTTGCCAAGGCAGTTGCGTTCAAGCCTTCCGTATTTGTACTGGATGAAGCTACTGCAAACATCGATACGGAGACGGAAGCCGCGATACAGGGCGCAATGGCAAATATATCGGGGGGAAGCACCACCATTATTATAGCCCACAGGCTTTCCACGATTAGAAATGCTGACAAGATTATCGTGGTCGATGACGGCAGGATACAAGAAATTGGAACCCACGATGAACTGCTGGAGAAGGGGGGAATATACCGGCAGCTTTATGAAAGACAGCTGAGTTGCCAGCAAATTGCGTAAATATTCCCTAAGAGTCTGCCCGAAAAGCCCTGGTAGACAAGGGGGGCTAGCGGACTGCAGGAAAAACGATCATTGACTTCAATATGATACGAGAGGCTGCAAGTTCTTTGTCATGGTGAAGTTCAAATGCGGCTTTCCTGGGAGGTGACATTAACCCCGTCCCCGTGTCACCAGGTGACGGTATGGTACGAGCCATTCTATAAATTTTACGTAGTAACGGGTAAAGGGAAGAAAAATTACTGCGCTAAGCAAATTGAACACCGTGTGGGCGTTGGCAATGAGCCGTGATTTGTCTTGACCGAGCATTATCGTAAAAATCTTTACGCAGTGGGAAAACTGGTTTAGAAAAACAAGGGCAATGAGGCTTCCTATTATGTTATACAGGGTATGGGCCCAGGCAGCCCGCCTGGCGGGAATGGAAGCCCCTATTGTACTTATTTGGGTGGTAAAACAGGTGCCGATATTATCTCCAAGGATTAAACCGAGGGCAGCATTAAAGTTTATCAGTCCCCCGTTGAATAAGACGATGGTCAGGCCTACCGTCGCACTGCTGCTATGGATAAGTGCCGTAGCAATGGTACCTGTTATTAACCCAAGGTATGGGTTTTTCCCGAATTTCGCAAATAAGTGCTTTATAAAGCCGCTTTTTTCCATGTATGGAATGCTCCAGCCCAAGATGTTTATACCCATTAGCATAACCCCAAGACCTATTATTGCATTTCCGCCGTATTTGACGGAGCGCCTTTTCGTAAAATTCCCGAAAAACCTTGTTATTATTCCCGCTAGTATTATTAAAAGTGCAAAATCAGGCAGGTTGAGGGACATAAACTGGGCCGTTATCGTGGTACCTATGTTGGCACCATAAATAACTCCTACCGCCTGGGCAAGGCTTAGCATCCCGCTATTGATCATGCTTACGGTGATAAGGGTAACTGCAGTGCTGCTTTGGGTCAAGATGGTAATAACAGTACCTGCAATTAGCGAAACAACCACGTTACTTGTAAATCTTGCAAGAATTTTTCTTATCTTGTGCATGCTCATCTTTTCAAGGCTTGCACTCATCAGGTTTACACCAAAAACCAGGCTTGCACTGCCTGTGACAAGGTTCAGTAGGATAAGCAGGATTGTATCCATCCATACCTCCATAAAAACAACTATATGGAATTGTATTGATTACTTAATTCATATTCATTATTTGTATTGATTATTTATTCTTTTTTGCGTACAATATACGTACTACAAGGTATCATGATATATGTACCACATGGTATCATGATATATGTACCACATGGTATCATGATGCATTTTAAATGTATCCTGGAACATACTTAAATTTAAGCATTAATACAAGCTTTAAGTATTGTATATATTTTAGATATGCCCTTAAGAAATTACATGTAAAAAATAACATGGGCCTGGAGGATGAATATGGCAGTGAGCATAACTATACGGCAGTTATACAAGGATACCAAGGAGTACGTTGGTATAACCGTAACGGTTTCCGGCTGGGTGCGTACCATAAGGGACTCAAAATCCGTTGGTTTTATTGAGATGAATGACGGGTCCTTTTTTAAGAATCTCCAAGTTGTGTTTGAAAGGGATTTAGTAGGTAATTTTGATGAGATAGCAAGACTTTCTTCAGGGTCAGCAATTACGGTGGAAGGAAACATTGTTGAAACACCAGTGGCAAGGCAGCCCTTTGAGCTCAAGGCATCCGGGATTACCATAGAAAGTGTTGCGATGCCCGATTATCCCTTGCAGAAGAAAAGGCATTCATTTGAATTCC
>JAAZDH010000305.1 GCA_012512865.1 Clostridiaceae bacterium
GAACGGAATTATAGCAAGTATTGATAATATACTAAGAATAAAGACATTTAGCATATCAAAAACAGATAACCTATGTTTATTAGTAACCGTTTTAAAAGCCATTTATAACCCCCCCTCCTAAATACCGAAGTCTTTATTTATTCTTTTTACTATAAAATTAGTAGATAAAATAAGTATAAGTGATAATACGGAGTTAAAAAAGCCTATTGCCGAACCATAGCTGAATTCTCCTCCATTTAGTCCTCTCCTGTAAATATATGTGGATAATACATCCGCCACTTCATATGTGGATGGGGTATATAACAGCAAAATTTTCTCAAATGACGGTCCTAATATGCTACCAATATTCAGTATTAGCGAAAGCGCAAACATAGGTATAACATGTGGGATAGATACATACCACATTTTTTGAAATCGTCCTGCTCCTTCAATACTTGCAGAGTCATATAATTCTGGTGATACTGATGATAGTATTGCTAAATATATTAGTGCTCCAAATCCAGTACTTTGCCATAAACCAGTCGTAATATATATAAATATAAACCATTCTGGGCGAGCAATAAAGAATATCCTTTCCATGCCTAGTCTTTCAATCAAAATATTCACTAATCCATCTGGAGATAACAAATTTACAGCTATGCCGCATACTATAACCAGTGATAAATAGTAAGGTATATTTAGTATAGTCAATACTGTCTTTCTGAAAAATCCGTTATTTAATTCATTAAGTAACAATGCGAGGATTATATTTGGCCATCCGCTAAAAAGGTAAGAAACAATACCAATAGTTAATGTATTTTTAAATAATTCCGGCATCCTTGGATCATTAAAAAAGGCAATAAAATGCTTAAACCCCACCCACTTGCTGCCTAATATGCCTTTAACCGGATTATAATCCTTAAATGCCATCGTAATACCATACATTGGTATATAGTGAAATATTACATAATATAAGAACGGCAATAAAAGCATAATATATAAATACCTTGCCTTATATATTCTAATAGTAAGTTTTTGTTTCTTGTTTTCACCTGTTTTTAGTTTCCATATCACTCGCACAATAAAGGTTCCTCCTGCAACATTATTTCTTATTTCTCTTGTGCTTGCTAATGATTTTAAATTCCTTGTCTCTATGGTTTTACAGGACCTCCATATCCGCCGGAGGTCCTGCAAAAGCCAGACATACTCCATAATAACTATTACTTGGCTAATTTAGAACTCGCTTCATCAAGCATTTTTAATATCTCATCTATTCCAAATTTTTTCATATCACTTACAAACTTGTCCCAACCTTCATCAACATTAGCAGAACCAATTATACATTTTTCAAAAAATACCATAGCGGTGTCATTAGCATTTGTGAACACGGCATTAAATCTCTCGAATTGTTCCGTTGTAAGAGCTGAAGAAGGCAATTCAAAATAGCTATATGACTTATTAGCGTCAAGCATCTTTTTTGTAATAGCATAAACCTCAGGATAAGCATCTATATCGGTATTATCTTGCCACCGGCAAGCCGGAAATATCTGTAAGAAGCCAGTTGCATTGTATACGTTTTCTGTAAAAGGTATACTAGGATCAAGCCACTTAGGAGAAAGCCAAAACGGTTCACCCGGTTTTGGCGGCACACCATTTTCACTCTTTACTGAAGTAGTAATTCCAAGGTCAGCAGGTCCAAAACTTGCCCATGCTGTACCTTCCTGGGAGTATAGAAAATCAAATAGCTTAAATGCAGCATCCTTTTTCTTAGAATTTAAAGATACTGCCCATCCGGAGCCTATTACCGGACACCACATCGTTAATTTTCCACCTTCCCCGTTTTCCCACGTTAGCGGATCCATATACTGATATTCAAAATCACTAGGAGCTCCTCGTTCTATAGCAGTTGTTTTGTAAGCCGATGCCCAGGTATTTTCGAACAAGATGGAAATTGGTTCCTCAACGCCAAGCTTTTGCCTTGATTGTTTTTGTGCGTCGGGTTTAATAAAATCCTGTGTTGTTAATTTGTCTTTATAGCATTGAGCAAGCCACTTTATCATTTTTTTAGAGTTTTCTTCAATTGGCCCGCACGTCCATTTACCTGTTTTTTCGTTTAAATATACTGTGGGACCTGTTCCAAACATATATGACCACGTGTTAATAATGTCTGCGACTAAAGGAAAGTAAGTAGGATAACTCTCTGGATAAGCATCCTTTAGCACCATCATAACTTCATAAAGCTCTTCCCATGTTCTTGGAATATTTGCAATACCTGCTTTATCAAATAAATCCTTCCGGTAAGATATCATATTTAGTGTAGGAAAATGGTATAAATCCATAATTTTAGGGAACATATTTTTACCATAACGAAGTTCGAATGCAGCTTTAAATTTGCCAAGCCTGCGGCATGGATGTCGCAGGCTCATGCCTTAAGGCAAAAGGCAGAATAGCTTGCGGTTACATTGGAACAATTTAATAACATTAGAACTTGCCCCCAAGTATCCTGAATGTAGGGAATGACAATTCCCCTTGCATAAGACCCCCTTTTACGAAGACTTCTAGTTCATTACATTTCACTGATGGTGAAAAATATAAAATTTAATCTCATGTTTGTTATCCTTTATCTTGGTAAATTAATTTTTAAAAAATTTCCAGTAAAACGTTAATATCTCTCTTTGGAACTTGGCTTTATTATTTTACTTTATATAATACCAATAACATAAACATATTTTAAGTAGAATTAAATTTATAATTTCTATTATTAAGTATTATAGTTTAAATTAATATATTAGTAAATAGTAGTATATGACAAGTTTTAAATCAAAATGGCAAAAAAAACAGGTTGTTTCCCCGGGTCTCCTTTGTTTCACTGTTTAAAGGATATACAATACGGTGGTTATCTATTCTAGATTATTACCAGACTTGTAAATAATTGGGTGTTATAAGCTATTAATTGAAAATTGTAAAAAGTTTATTGAAATTTACACTTCATTAATCCAACATGACATTATTACATTATAATACACTATATTTATATATATTTTCTCAAGTGAAGCAGTGCGGTTTTTTCAAGCCTTGATACTTGCGCCTGTGAAATCCCTATTTCCTCTGCTACCTCCATCTGTGTACGTCCCTCAAAAAACCTCAGGTTCAGTATTAGTTTTTCCCTCTCATTTAGCTTTAATATTGCTTCTTTTAGTGATAACCCCTCAATCCAGTTTTCATCCGTATTTTTCTCGTCGCTAACCTGGTCCATTACATATATAGCATCTCCCCCGTCATGATAAACAGCCTCAAAAAGAGACACGGGGTCCTGTATCGCATCCAGTGCAAAGACTACATCTTCAACCGGTAATTTTAACTCTTTGGCTATCTCTGATATTGAAGGTTCTTTCGAATTCTCGTTTGTTAGCTTTTCTTTTGCTTGAAGGGCTTTGTAGGCAATATCCCTCAATGAACGGCTCACACGTATAGAATTATTATCCCTCAGGTACCTCCTGATTTCACCTATAATCATTGTAACCGCGTATGTTGAAAACTTAACATTTTGTGATACGTCAAAATTATCTATAGCCTTGATTAATCCTATACATCCAACCTGGAAAAGATCATCCAAATATTCCTTCCTGTTATTAAAACGCTGGATAACGCTTAATACAAGCCTTAAGTTACCCTTTATAAATTCTTCCCTCGCCGAGCTGTCACCCTTGTGTATACGTTCAAATAGCTTTTCCTTTTGTTCATTGCTTAAAACAGGTAATTTGGACGTGTTAACACCGCAAATTTCCACCTTGTTGTTATGCATTGAAAAACCTCCCGGCTATAAGATTCTGTCAGTATCATTATTGCCATGGAGGTTGTTTTTATACTGTGAAAAAAAATAAAAATTTTTTGAAAAAGCCTTGACACATGGTAATATTTTGCTCTTACCCATTATAAAAGGATTTATTCATCGTTTTCAAACCATCCTGTTGATTTCTTTCCTCAACCTGCTGATTATTCTTTTTTCAAGCCTTGATATATATGATTGCGATATTCCCAGCATATCGGCAACTTCCTTCTGTGTCTTTTCAACCCCGTTTTTAAGGCCAAATCTTAGCTCCATTATCTTTTTCTCACGGGCTGATAATTTTTTAATCGCCGAATTCAACAACTCCTTCTCTATTTCATCTTCTATACTCCTGTGTATA
>JAAZDH010000306.1 GCA_012512865.1 Clostridiaceae bacterium
AATGCTTGAAGCAGGTTTTTAACTCGTATTAATTAATTTCCCTTCAAATATAAGGGACCCGCTGTTTTCATCAACATGGTATTTTACATAAATTACCTGGACCTTTGTCTTCGGAAACTTGATTTCTCCTTCAAGATATATAGTTCTTTTAAATTCTTCCATTTCATTAATAAGGCATTTCTTTTCCTCCTGCTGTCGTCCGTCTACCAGGTCTTGAACAAGGAGAACCAGCTTATTCCTGTCAAAAAGGGTGACACCTGTTTCGAAAGCTTCGCTGGAAGCTTCACGGGAAAAATACGTATTGGTAAACAACAAGGCTCGTTCGCAGTGGTAGTAGTTTGCCATATACCTTAGCTGCCTGATGGTCTTTGCCCCCACAAGGCTTTCATCGTCCCTTCTGATTGCCAGAACTGCCATTTTTTTATCTTTACGGTTAACGATAATATCTATACCCTTATTATTGTTAACAGGTACATAAAGTATCTCATATCCAAAATGGATTAACACTTGTTTAATGAGAGCTTTAAACTTCCACTCATCAAGGGAATCCATGTCAAGGGGTTTTGATGACTTGTAGGAATCCCTTATCCTGCTTAATATAATAGAATCAATATAGATGGAAAGCTGGTTGCGCCGTTTAAGCTTAACGGATTCCTCTTCAAGGTTGTGCCTTTTGTGTATATTATCGATAATCCTTTGTATCTTTTTGTCGTCGTACTTCTTGTGAAGGTAATTTGTGACACACTGCACCAAGTGCTTGTTATTAATGTTGCCGGCGTTATTAGTATTGTTAACTTTGTTAGCCCTGCTACTATTATCAATATTAACATTGCTAACGCTGTTGGCGTTGCCATTGTTTTCAGTGTTTCCAACGTTACCGGCGTAACCAACATTGTTAGCATTGCCAACGTTTTCAAGGTTGTCACTTGATTTTTCGCGGCCCGCGTAAATCTCCAGTAATTTGTCACGAAGTGTCAATTGCCTCATGGCAGCCCCCTTATTTATTCATAATCCATTATCCATTAGCTTTTCATCTTTTTACCCTTCAGGTATTTCCTGCACAAAAACTCAAGCAGGTTCATTTTTCTTAAACTTGTTACTTTACCATTGTTGTTGAATACTACAAGATGCCCGGCCATTATATTTACACCATACAATACGTTAACCTCCCCGGTTGTTCCAAGGTAATATTTCCTGTAACCGTAAGCTTCAGGCACGATTCCCGCAATTTACATTACAATATCGTGCTTCTTGTCAACTTGCACGAATTTTTCACATGCCCGGCATAGCCCGGCCTGGCTAATGCAGCCGGGACAATATGTTTCCATGCACAAGCTGCACTTTATTCCCTGCGTGCAACTGCAATAGTCTTTGCCACAGCAGTTGCAATGGTTGACATGCTCCTGGCAATAAGTTTTGCCGCAATTACTGCATGTTTTAACGTGGTCCGGGCAAAGAGCGACTCCGCAAATGGTACAAGCATGCAGCTCGTCAACAGCAAAAATGTTGCTGCATGAAAGGCACTTCCCTGAATGGCCCGAGCAAATGGTTTTATCAGAGTACACGGATTTTATTGAATGTGTACTGCACAGGTTGCTGCCGCATATCGAGCACCGGTGTACGTGATTATCGCAGAACAGCCCGTTGCATACGCTGCATTTATGCGTGTGCCGGGAGCAAATGTAGGAATCGCAAGACTCGCACTTGTTTCCATGTGAATGGCATACATTGTTATCACAAATGCAGCAAATTTCGTAACAATCAATACAGTATAATTTGCCGCAAGTTGCGCACCGGTAACCGTGGGAAGGGCAGACAACGGTGCCGCACGTGGCGCAATGTGTTGCACAGCCGGCACATGCCGTTTCACCGCAGGTTGAGCATAAAAAGCTTTCATCATCGCATACGGGGCAGATTGACTTGCCGCATGCACTGCAGGTTTCCATGCAGTTTTTGCATAAAGCATGCCCGTTTCTGCATATAACCCCGGCATCTACTTCGGAATTGCATTCGGAGCATCGTATGGTGATGTTGTTTAAAAATATTTTAGCGGGAACGGTAACTTCAAGCCCTGTTTCATGATGTTTAAAACAGAGCTGTCGCAAATCTTTTTCGGTATGCATCAATATTACGTTTTTAAGATGGTAATCGCAGTTTATTGCATAGCCCCTTATTTCCCTTTCACACAGCTTAAGGCCTTGTCCTGCAATTTATTAAGTTGCTCGAAGGTGCTCCTGGCGTAGTTGTCCGCATATTCTTCCTCGTACTTGTCTATAATCGAGGTAATCTTGTCTTTTAATATTCCCTCTATTTCTTTCTTGAATACTTCAAGCTGGTTTTTTATTGCTTCGAATGCTTCCTGCCTTGCAATATTCAAAAAGTGGCGGTACTTTATTTCATCCAGGGCTAATGTTGTGCCGGCCGGTTTCATGTCAAGGCGTATTAAATCATCAAGCCTGGTATTTCCAACGATTTTACCGCTATCCATGTCAATAAGCACCGGTAACAACTTCTCCACTTTCTGGCCCAGGCTGTAATCATTCGAAAGCGCTACCAGGAATATAAAACAAATAATTATTTTGGGCTTGGACTCTATTATTGAACCAAGCCTTGAAAAATCAGCATTTAACAACCTGGTGTTACACATCTTGTAATAGGCGCAAAAATTACAGCACTTGCCTTTAAGCCCGCCTTCCCTATGCTCGCATATTGCATGGAAGGGGCAGAAGTCACAGCAGTTTTTGCAACCCAGGGAAAATGCCACCGATTCCGTATTATAGGAGATAAAGGCTTCAGAAAAAGAGGCAACGGAAGTGCGCTCCTTTATCATGTCATTCAAGGCTTTGCTGCCTTTGGCCAGCAGGTGTATATCCTTGTTCTCCGCGGCCACCCTGGAAATGTATGTATACGCTTGTTTTTTCCCGCCGGGGAATTCCACGATAAAAAAATTGTCCTGCTGTTCAACAATATTTGCACTCCGCAAGCTAAGGTAACCTTTGACAAAATTATGAAGTTCTGAATTATAAGCCTGTTTCATAATACCCCCAAGATTTCTTTAACCCTGATCAATCCAGTACCATCCTGGAAAACTCTTCGCGCAGCACACTCTGTTCTTTAATGTATTCCATGCTCCCTGAGCAGCTCAAGTTCCCTCTCGATATCCCTTCTCTTCGAGGAACGCAGAATTACATCCATTATAGTTTCCTCGATGCTGAACTCGCCATCCCGTATCTCTGAGATAATTGCTTCAATACCGCCTATGGTCATATTGAAAAGGTCAATTTTTTCAAACAACACCTTGAGAACATAATCGTCTATTGTATCCTTCATGACCAGGTTAAAGACATCTACATCTTTATTCTGGCCCCGCCTGTGAACCCTTCCGATTCTCTGCTCAATTTTCATGGGATTCCAATGAAGGTCATAATTTATAACGATAGTTGCATTTTGCAGGTTCAGCCCTTCGGCGGCGGTGTCAGTGGCAACAATATACCGGATTTTTCCGCGCCTGAATTCATCAATAAGGGCTTGCCTTTTATAGCCGGAAAGCCTGCCTTCATATACCTTTGCCGGCATGAAATTTTCGTTCAGGCTATCGCAAAGCATATATGCCGTTTCAAGCCTTAGCGTGAATATAACTGCCTGTTCCCCGGGAAGACCGTTTACCGTTTCAAGCAACTTTTGCACCTTGGAGTACGTATCAATTTCTGAAGCAAGAGAAATCAAGGGTTCTATCATGGCAGCTTCCCTGGGATACTTTTTTTTCCTGTTTTCAAGGCTCTTTATCAGTGCCCTTGGGCTGCTGGACAAGGACTGCTGCAGTATAATCATTTCCTTCATCAGCATGTAATTGATCTTAACCCTTTCATGGGGGCCAGGCCGTCTTTCGCTGAAACCTGCAAACCCGGGGCCGGAATACCTGTCCATGCTCACCCTGTTCCTGTCGCTGAAACCTGTCAAACCAGGATATGGATACCTTTCCGGGCTGCCTGCGCTTTCCATGTTTCTTTCACCCAAGATTGCAAAGCCGGGATACCTGCCTTTGTTTTCCCCGTTTCTTTTGCCCAAACCCGCAAACCCAGGATACCTGCCCGCACTTTCCTTGTTCATGCTGCAGACATCCTTCATATACTTGATAACGCTATCATATAGGAGCATTTCTTCCCGTGAGCCGTTAATCCGGATGGAATAGACATACCTTTCGGTAAAGGGAATCCCGCTTTCCTTCCTTAAGGTCCTAACCATTACCCTGGATACTATTTTCTTAAGCTCATCTTTCATTTCGGGGCGACAGACCCTGCCCTGCTTGTCAGCAAAGTACTTGTTCCTGAAACTTTTTTCGGTGCCAAGTATGCCGGGGTACAGCAAGTCCATTATGCTGTAAATATCCGTAAGCCTGTTACATAACGGGGTTGCCGTGCATAATAGCATGTACCTTCTATCGATTGAACTTACCGCCTGCCTTCTTTTTGAACCGGTATTTATTAGCAAATGCGCCTCATCTACAACCACCATGTCCCATTGCCTGCTTGTAAATTTATCACGTTCCTGGACAGCTTGTTAAAGGAGATAATAATCCTGCTGTTATTATAATCAAAATCCTCATCTTCCGTGGTGGTGAATTCTTCACCGAATTTTTCGCTCATTTCCTCTTTCCACTGGTTTACCAGGGCTTTAGGAGTGATTATAAGTATTGTGTGAATGTTTTCCCTTATGATGTGTTCTTTTAATATAAGCCCTACTTCTATTGTTTTGCCAAGCCCAACCTCGTCGGCAAGAAGGGCGATGCTGGACTTTTCTTTTAGCACATTTAAGGCAACCTTCAGCTGATAGGGGTAGGGTTCAAACCTTCCGTCCAGGAGGTCGAGGGCAGAGAGGTTATCAATTTTACCCGTTTTCACGAGGCTGGCAGCCATTAGGCTTAATTTAAGCCAGTTTACGTCCTGGTTGCGGCTGTTATCCATTATTTTTGCCAGCACCTTATTATCATCATAATAGGAATTGTGCACGGGCACCAAGTCTATTAGAAGCCCGGCATCATTGCATCTTTGTTTTATTTTTGCAAGCTCTTCATTGGAAAAACGAGGCGCCGCTTCTTGCATCAATACCTTACCTTCCTTAATCCTTAACCATAAACCATTAATCGTTAATTAATCATTAGTTTTAATCAAATATTTCGCATTATAAATATATTGATATTATTTTAGCACTTGCGAAAAAATAGTTAATTAGTAGATTAAACTGATTTTGTAGGAGTTTTTGTACATAATATACAAAAGGTTATGCATACAGGCCATACGTACCTTTGCCAACCAGCTGATTTTGGGTATAATTTATTTGGGTATATTTTATATATAGACAAGTGTTACGGATATATATAGACAAGCGTTATGGGTATACTGTTTCCGGCAAAGAAACATCTTGTTCTTTTGTATATTTATGTGCAGGTAAGCGTTGCGGGAGCATGAATAAGCATGATAAGTTTTGGTGTTGTAATCTGCTGATGTATGGAGATAGCGTTATGGGAGCGCAAATAAGCATGATAAGAGGAAGGGATAATAGATGAAGCTGCTGCTGCATATGTGCTGTGCACCGTGCACGGTTTACCCGGCAAGGGTGTTGAAGGAAGAAGGGATTGAATTTGAAGGACTGTTTCATAATCCGAATATCCACCCTTTCGAGGAGTTCACAAGAAGAAGAGAGAACCTGGAAATACTGGCCGGGATTAATGGTTTGACCGTAAATTATATTGATGATTTTGACCAGGCAGGCTGGGAAGGCTTTAGGGGAGAGGGGGAGGAAAGGTGCCGCATGTGCTACTCGAGAAGACTTGAAAAAGCGGCCCAATTTGCATCGCAAGAGGGCTTCGGCGCTTTTACCACGACACTACTGGTAAGTCCTTACCAAAAACATGATGTTATTCGGGAAATCGGGGAGAACATGGCAAAAAAATATGGAGTGGGATTTTATTACAGGGATTTCCGCCCTGGATTCAGGAAAGGGCAGCAGTTGGCAAGGGAAATGGGCCTGTACAGGCAAAAATACTGCGGCTGCATAATATCCTTGCGGGATAAGCAGGATAAGGATAAAGCGAAAGAAATGGATAAGGTAAGGGAAAGAGAAAAGGATAAGGATAAGGAAAGAAGCAGGGATGAGGATAAATAGATAAATAAAAAAGCAAGGGTAAGTGAAAGGAAAGGGACAAGGATAAGGGTTAAGTTGGAGACAAGGATAAAGAAAGGGGCAAGGATAAGGAAAAAGAATAGGGCACAGGTAAGGAATGAACTAGGAGAATAAGAAAAAGAAACGCGGATAAATAAAAAAAGAAAGGGATAAGTATAAGTAAAAGGATAAAAATAAGGCAGGGAAAGGAGTGTAACCATATGCTGCAATCCTTGGGAAAACACATGATAGTATTTGGCATAATACTTGCAATAATTGGCGTAGTTCTTTTACTGGGAGGAAAAATTGGCTTGGGGAAACTTCCCGGGGATATTGTAATAAGAAGGAAAAGTTTCACATTATATTTTCCGCTGATAACTTGTATTATCATAAGCATAGTCCTGACTCTTGTTTTAAACTTAATCTCGCGCTTCAGGAAGTGACGGCCTGCATAGAAAGAAACAACCTGCATAGAATGTAACATCCCCTATAGAATGTAACAACCTGTACAGAAAGAAATCCCGGAAATCATAAAATATTACAAAATCATTAAAATTACATAAAATTATTGGAAAAGTTATGCCAAAAACCGAAAAAATACTGTAGAATATAAGTGTAAATCTTGGCACAGGATTTATTTAAGTTTTACAATTTATACAATTTACTACATATAATTTACTAAATAATTTACTAATGACAAGTTTGTGGGGTTAACAGATATGAAAAGGTTTTTGGCAGTCTTAATCATTTTTTGCATGGTACTCCTCTCAACCGGGACATCCGCTAATGCCATCGTGTTGGCCACCTCCGGCTCCAATTATAGTAAACTCCTGGATGTTACATATTTTTGTGATTCAGGGCAGGAAGGAGTTATTGTACGTTTTGACAAGCTAAACAGCTATTCCGACCATACCATACCTGGTATTGGCGAAGAAAGGGTTTACGTGGACTTCAAAGATTCTTTGTATAATGGCTCCACGGTTGATTTTAACACGTCCGGCAAAATTGTTACACGCGTAAGGTATGCCCAGTTTGATAAAACAACGGTAAGGGTCGTTTTACATATTACCGGCAAACAAAAATATGAAATGGAGGAAGGGGAAGGATACCTTAAAATATATATTGGTGATGGGGGTAACGACACTAATCCCCCAGGAACCGCTAATCCCGGGGATGCGCATCCCGGGACGGCAAACTCTGAAACTACAAATCCAGGAACCGCGAATCCAGGGAGTGCCGACCCTGGGAGCGCAAATGCAGGAACCGCCAATCCCGGAACCGCAAGTCCTGGAACAGGCGAATCCGCCGGTGGACAAGCCCAGGATAATACGGGTGAAGAAAATGATGAAAGGGCGGGGGAAAGGGAAAAAGGCCAGGTCAGCAGGAGCGGCTCGGAACGTGAAGAATTTGATTTGCCCGATGGAGGAATAATTGCCTTTGCAAAAAGGGGAGCTAATGACGAGGTTTCCATATCCCATGGAAAAATCAAGGATAGCAGCTTGTATTCCTTGACAAGGCCCGACAGGATTGTCATTGATATTACCGGCGCCAGGTTCACTGCGGACATGGCTAAGATCGTTGTTGACGGAAATCTTGTAAAATCGATAAGATATGCACAACACAAGGAGAACGTGGGCAGGATTGTCCTTGACTTGGACCAAAAGGCTTATTACAGGGTTAGCGAACAAGATGGAAGAATAATCTTGGCCATTGAAAAACCGCTGTTAAAAACCGTTTCATATGACAATATAACTTATACCAATAAAGGCGACAGGGTTTATTTTTCACTCAAGGGAGCTGTACTTACAGAAGGAGGGGCTGATTTAAAGAAATACTATACCGAGAGGTATGATTCCACCGGGAAGATATACACCGTCACATTCCCCAGCAAGTATGCGGCAAACCTTTCAAGCGGGGTACTTAAACTGGACGACCACCTTTTCGAGTCGGTTACAATAGCCAAAAACGTGCTCACGGGAAAGACAAGCCTGGTTTTTAAAGCCCGGGAAAAGTACTCGTATGTTATTATGACCAGGCCGGAGACCAAGGACACCGCAATAACCGTGTTAAGCCCCGCTTCAAAAAGCGATAAGCTGGTTGTTATCGATGCGGGGCATGGGGGAGCGGAACCCGGAGCTGTGTATGGCAAGCTCAATGAGAAGGATTTAAACCTGGATATTGCTTTAAGGCTGAATGAACTTTTGAAGAAAAATAATATCAATACATACATGATAAGGGAAGACGACAGTTTTGTTGGATTGTACGAAAGGGCCCATATAGCCAATACCCTGAATGCAACCTTGTTCTTAAGCATACATAACAACGCCATGGGAGACGTAAATTATGGCGGGACCATGACCCTTTATTACGTAAAAAGCAGTGAAGGCTCGGGGTTCAACAGCTATAATTTCGCCCAGGTTATTCAAAACAGCCTTGTTAAGACATTGGGAACCAAGGATAGGGATACAAGGGTAAGGCCGGAACTAGTGGTTTTAAAAGCTACCAAAATGCCGGCGGTTTTGGCCGAAATTGCATTTATGACCAATGGGACCGACAGGCAGAACCTACAGAAGGAAGAATTCAGGCAAAGGGCGGCACAGGCTTTATGCGATGCCGTCATAAAATCCCTGTCCGAAATAAAGTGATAATAAAGTGATACTGCAAACGCGAGAAACACGGGCAAGCGAGACATTTAAGCGGGCTAACAACACCAGGTGCAGCTGACTGACAAGGTAAGGCAGGTGGAAACCTTCTCTTGGAGCACCTCCGTCCCATTTCCTTTATAAAAATAGAATAAAAACTAATAAAAAAACAGTGTAGATTTTATACAATCTACTAATTTTTTTATTGTATGCTCTGTGGTAACATTACTTTAAATTGATTTAAAAACTCGTTGACACAAACGCGCGTGACACAGGGACGGGGTTAATGTCACTAGGTGACATTACTTTAAATTGATTAAAAAACTAATATTTGCTCATAATTATAATAAATAAAAACAATGGTTGAGACCTCAAGCAAGTGGGTACCTCAAACGAATTGTTCCTCAAGCAAATAGTTACATCAAACAAATGGGTATCTTAAGTGGGTACCTCAAGCAAATAGGCAACAACGGTGTTAATGATTGATATACTAGATAATTGAGGCGATAATTGAGGATAAAGAAGGCTGTTCAAGGAAAGGGGGCAGGTTATAATTGAGAGTGGATGGAAGGGAAAGAACACAACTTAGGCCTGTAAGCATTACGAGAAATTATATCAAGTATGCAGAGGGTTCTGTTCTTATAGAAATGGGTGAAACCAAGGTTATCTGCACTGCCTCGATTGATGACAAGGTACCGCCTTTTAAGAAGGATACGGGGGAAGGCTGGGTAACCGCGGAGTACTCAATGCTTCCAAGAGCAACCGCAGTAAGGAACCAGAGGGATATCACCAAGCTGAAAGTAAGCGGAAGGAGCCAGGAGATACAAAGGCTGATAGGAAGATCCCTCAGGTCTGTCGTAGACTTCAAACTGCTTGGCGAAAGGACTATAATAATTGATTGCGACATAATACAGGCTGACGGGGGTACAAGAACCGCATCAATAACGGGCGGTTTTGTTGCTCTTGTAGATGCATGTAAATACATGATAGACAATGGCATGATAGAAAAGATGCCCTTACAGGATTTTATAGCTGCGGTCAGCGTGGGAATCGTGGATGGGAACAAGCTCCTGGATTTATGTTTTGATGAGGATTCCAATGCCCAGATAGATATGAATGTTGTGATGACAGGTGGCGGCAGGTTCGTTGAAATACAGGCAACAGCCGAAAAATCGCCCTTCAGCAGGGAGCAATTTAATGAAGTATTGTTGATGGCAGAAAAAGGTATAAATGAACTTATATTGATTCAAAAAGAAGTTTTAGGGCCTTTGGCAGGTGAAATAGGAGAAAGCAAATGAGGAACCTGGTAATTGCAACGAAGAATAGGGGGAAGTTACGGGAAATAAAAGAGATACTTTCAGATATACCTTTTAGCATTATTTCCGTGGAAGATATTAATCCTGGCATGGACATTGTCATTGAAGAAACGGGCAAGACATACGAGGAAAATGCATTAATCAAGGCAAGGAAAGTTTGTGAACTGACAGGAGAAATATCGATGGCTGATGATTCAGGCCTGGAGGTTTTTTACCTGGGTGGTACGCCTGGAGTTCACACATCAAGGTTTGGCGGGGAAAAAGCCACGGACAGCGAAAAAAACCAAAAAATACTCAAAATGCTCGAGGGAGTGCCTTTCGAAGAAAGAAAAGCCCGGTTTGTCTGCGCCATAGCGGTAGTATATCCTGGCGGCGAACATTTTGTGGTAAGAGGTACGTGCAATGGCTACATAAACTTAAAACCGGAAGGTAGCCATGGTTTCGGATATGATCCTATATTTTATTTGCCGGAATATGGGATGACAACTGCCCAAATGAATCCGGAAGATAAGCACAAGATAAGCCATAGGGGCAAGGCATTAAGATTGGCAGCAGAAGAGCTAAAAAAGAGGGAATCTGAATAATATAGGCTGAAAATCCAAGCAAAAAACCAAGCAAAGATAAAAAGAATCAAGGCAAAAATGGAAAAACCCCAAATAAAAAACTGTATAAAACCTATTTAAAGCAAAATAAATAAAGCATAAATAAGGCACAAATAAAGCATATAAGAAGCATATAAGAAAAACAAAATGTACACAGGAAGGGACAGGTTTAAATGAAGATACTAGTTTTCAGCGATACTCACGGGGATATTAAAAAGGCAAGGGAAGCAATAAAAAAGAACATAGATACTGATCTTATAATCCATTTGGGAGATTATTTCAGGGATGCCCAGAAAATCAGGGCTGAGTTTCCCGGCATACCTGTTGAATACATATATGGTAATAGTGATTTCATGATAGACGATACTCCCGCGGAAAAGTTGCTTGAATTTGAAGGAAAAAGGATTTTCATGACCCATGGGCATAAATATTCAGTCAAGTGGAACTATCAGCAACTCTTTGACAAGGCCTACGAGTTGAAAGCTGATGTTTTGCTGTTCGGGCACACTCATGTTGCAGAAATAGTAAAAAACGGGAGCGGGTATATATTGAATCCAGGAAGTATAAGTGACCCGCGGGGCGACTCCATTGAGTCATATGCCGTAATCGAGATTAATGACGGTAAAGTTGAACTGAGGTTGTGCTGTGCATAATATAGCTATAGCTGGTATTTAGTATTGGATTAACCATTAATAATTCCCTACCCCGATATATGATGTAAAACCCGCGGAAATAAAATAACACCCTACAAGCCAAGTAAAAAATAGCTGTAGGGTTTTCTTATGGTCATTCTGTCCGAAATCCCTTACAGCGTAAGGAATTTCGGACAGAATGTGGCGTGCCTGGAGGGATTCGAACCCGCGGCCTACGGATTAGAAGTCCGTTG
>JAAZDH010000307.1 GCA_012512865.1 Clostridiaceae bacterium
AATATAGACGGGGACGGCCCTTTTTATATATATTTCGTTGATTGCTCCCGCAAGGAGTTTTTCTCCCGTTGAAGGGGAAATATAATCTTCCGGCAGCAAGTTTATGCCGTTTTGCTCCAGTACCTCCCCGACAGTCAATTTCCTTGTTTTAACACTTATTACGCTGCCATTATCGTTAATAGTAACTTCCTTTAATGGCAAAGTTAATGCTTCTATTCCCCCCTGTATTGTAACAGCAACCACAAGCAAAACAATTAACGCGGCTTTTACAAGGAAATACTTGTTTTTACCGGCATATTCCTTGATGTATTCCTTGTTAATTACCTTGTTAAACTCCTTGATAAAACATTCTTTACTAAAACGAGCCTTGCTGAATTGCTTTTTTTCAACTTTATTAATGCTAATTTTATTAATATATTTCTTGTTAATATTCTCCCCGGCAATACTTTTATTTAATTCCCCAACAGTGTTTCTTGATTTTTTAACCAAACAGTTTCTAAAGTAATTAATGTATTCTTTACATGTTTTCTCTATGCGCTTCATACAAGATTTTTTATCATCACTATTTTTATCATCGTCATTGTTAATTTTTCTTCCATTGTTATTTTCTATTCTATCTATTTTATTGCTTATGTTATCATTCTCTCTATGCTTCTTTTCTAAATATTTCTTATATATTTCCAATCCTTACATTCCTCCTTTCCAGCCGCCCAGCCATCAACTAATGTTATTCTATTAAAAATATCAATTATTGTCAATTTTATTTACAGTATACACCAATTCATATAGATTATATACAAAAGCACCCTGTTTTATTCATTCGCAAAAATTGCGCTAAAACAGGGTTAAGAGTTGTACCGGGTAATCAAGCAAATAATCAGCCTGCCGAAAACCAGCCTGCTGACTTGAAAATGCTGCACAGGAAAAGGTCACTTTATTTCCATGATGCCCGATATGTGCCACACGTCTTCCGTGCTATTATACCGTAAAGCGAATATTTTTCGATTCAGTCCCTCCTCAAACAAGCTATTGCCTTCCCCTCTGCCTTCAACCAGCTTCACATCCAGTTCAACCAAGAAAAATACATCTCCCTCCTGCAGTGCTTCAGTCCCGTATTGCTTTTCGATATCCTGGTCATATATGGCAATTGACTGGATTTTTATGCCGTCAACTACATCCCTGTACTTGCTTCCAAATTCCGCAATGCTTTCCTTTATATCCTCCTTGCTGACATACCAGGTACGGTACGTCGACTCGTAATCACCGGCATTTATATATTCTGCCCACTCTTTTATTGGCATCTCAATTATTCCAAGCTGGGTATTTTTTAAAAGGTATTCAATAACGTCATTCTTATGGGTGATTGCTTTGTTTGACCTGGCAAAATCCTGGTTCAGCTTTTCCAAATCCTTTTTTAGAGCCAGGATTTCTTCGTTAAGCTTATTGATGTTGTCTTCTTTAATCTTTAAATTATTGTCAAGATTTTCAAGTTGCCTGTTAAGAGCGCTTATAGTTATTGAATTACTCGTATTTATGTCCTGCAGGCTTTTTATATCCTTTGCCCTGTTTTCCCTTTCCCATAACAAGTAGTTAAAGCCTATAAATACAATAATAACCAGGAAAAAGAAAACAATCATTATAAATTTTTTCATTTATTCACCCCCAGGTACCACCCCAAATAGCCTCTTGGCGTTTTCTGTTGTTATCCTGGCCATTTCTTGAAATGTTATATTTTTAATTTCGGCAACTTTCTCGACAATAAATTTAAGATATCCCGAGTCATTTCTTCTTCCCCTATAAGGCTCGGGAGTCAAGTAAGGACAATCAGTCTCAACAAGCAGCATCTCCACGGGGATATACTTGACTACGTCTAAAACCTTCCTTGCGTTTTTAAAAGTTACCGGCCCCCCTATGGAAATGTAAAAATTGTTTTTTAACAATTCCTTGGCCATCTCCACGCTGCCGGAAAAACAATGGAATACTCCTCCAACTACCTTTGCATTTTCCTTTTTTACTGTTTTTAATACATCCTCGTGAGAATCCCTGTTATGAACTATTATGGGTAAAGAAAGCTCTTTTGCCGCGCCAATTTGCGCAATGAAGCCCTTTATTTGAGTTTCCCTCGGTGCAAACTCGTAATAATAATCCAGGCCTATTTCTCCTATTGCCACGACCTTGTCGCAAGCCGCCTGTTCATATAAAAAAGATACCGCCTTATCGTTAATTCTTCCCGCACTATGAGGGTGTATGCCCACGGCCGCATATACAAAGGTGTATTTTTGTGACAGTTCCATGCTTACCTTTATCGAATCCACGTCTGAAGACACATTTACAATATATGATACACCCTCGCGGTGCACCTTTTCTATAACTTCATGCCTGTCATTATCAAATTTTTCATCATCATAATGGGCATGCGTATCAAAAAGCATTTTTTCTCCTGATACTCAAAATTTCGTATAATCACATTATATCTTATTTATCTTTACCAGGCAATGCGTGGGTTGAAATGCCCGGACTTAAAAAAGCTCACCCTCGCTTGGGACTGGAAGACTGGTCCCTTGTCCCCCTTTGGGGCATTATGTTCGCCGGGATGTTCGCCGGCACAGGTTTCCCCTGCGGCAGGGGAACAGGTTCCCTGTACCCCGGTGATGAGATGCAGATCCGTCCTATGTCCAGTCCTGCCTTACCATGCCTTGCTCACGTGCCCTTATTGATTTTCTCCAGTTCTTCAAGTTCCTTTTTAACATCAATTCTCGGGAATATAACCTCTCCCCTTGCAACCCTTGCATCTGCTGGGTATATACCCCACTTGCCTGCACTATCC
>JAAZDH010000308.1 GCA_012512865.1 Clostridiaceae bacterium
TGGCACATAATTATTATAATTCTATTATATATTGCATTTTAAATAATGAAAGATTGTTTATTGCCATAAGTCGAAATGCCTTCCGTATTGATTGCTGCCTAACCGGGATGTTATAATTATACCCAGCATAGTATTAAGCATAAAGCCAAGGAAAAAGCAAAGGAGTTGTTATGAAAATGGAAATGAATACCGGTGCAAAAGTATGGTTCGTGCCTGATTGTTACTATCCCTCGACAAGCAGTGGAAATCTTATAAGCCATGAAGCAATATGCGTGTTGAATCCCGGGAAAAAGGATGCCAATATTGAAATAACCTTGTATTTTGAAGACAGGGATTGCATGCGCGGTTTCAAGGCTACATGCAAGGCGGAAAGGACAAACCACATAAGGATGGACAAGATTAAAAATGACAAGGGTGAGGGCGTACCCATGGATGTGCCTTATGCCATGATGGTGGTGAGCGATACCGAAATAATTGCCCAATACAGCAGGATGGATACTTCCCAGGCGGAGATGGCCCTGATGACAACTATTGCTTATCCCATGAAATAGTTGCTTGCCCAGAGAAGTGGTTTTACTCACTCCTTCATGCTGCCGCTGAGTATGCCTGCTATGAAGTATTTCTGCAGGCAAACGAACAATATGTATATTACCAGGCTGGACACAATTGTGGCAGCCATGAGCTGGTTCCATAAAATTTCAGCTTCATCCCTGAACATCGTCAGGGCAACTTGGACCGTTTTCATACTATCGGAATTGGTCATGATCAAGGGCCATATATATTCATTCCATGTGCCCGTGAATTTTAATATTCCAAGGGATGCAAGAACAGGTCTTGAAAGCGGCAGGTATATCCTGGTAAAGGTTAAAAACCTGCTGCAGCCATCAATCCTGGCTGAATTATCAATATCATCCGGGAAGGACAGGTAAAACTGCCTGCAGAGGAAAACCCCAAAGGAACCTGCTATAAAAGGGATTATCAGGCCTGCATAGGTGTTTATCAAGCCTCTCCCGCCCATACCCAGGAGATTGTTGCCGCCTGCAAGGGGAAAGCTTTTCATCATGATGAAAAGCGGTACCATCGTTACCTGGGGCGGGATCATCATGCCTATGAGGAGCAGGATAAACAGCAGTTTCCTGCCTTGAAATTTTATCCGGGCAAAGGCATACCCGGTCATGGAGTTGATGAAGAGACTTATGGCAACCACGATTAAAGTGACATATCCGCTGTTAAAGAAATAACGCCCCCAGTTTCCGTTTTTCATTGCCCGTACATAGTTTATAAATTGCGGTCTTGCGGGAAAAAGGACAAGTTCGGGCAAATATATTTCCTGCATTGTCTGCAACGATACGGAAACCATGATGAAAAATGGGAATCCTATTACAACTGTAAAGAACAATACCATTAACCAGGTCATCACCTTGTACACAGCATCTTTCCTGTCCGCCTTTATTCCTGTTATCTTTACCACTTCCCTGCCAGGTTTACTTTTTGCCTTCCTTTCCGGTTCCCTTTCTGATTTCCGATCCATTACCAGGATTTGCCCTCCCTTTCTTCCCCAAGGCGCATGTTTAAAAGGGTAATACCAAAAATTATTATTAAAAGCACTATGGACATTGCCGAGGCATAACCCATTTTATACTCTCCGAAGGCACGCATGTATATCTGGTGGACAATCGTGGTGGTGCTGTTAATAGGGCCTCCGCCTGTCATGATTCGAACCTGTTCAAAAGTTTTAAACGACTCGATGCAGGTTGTAACAAATATAAAAAATGAGATTGGCGATACCAAGGGTACGGTTATTTTGAACAACATCGCAAACCGTGAAGCCCCGTCAACCTTTCCTGCCTCGTACAAGCTTTCAGGAATGCCTGCAAGACCGGCCAGGTAAATTATCATCACGTACCCGATGTTCTTCCATATATTCATAATAATAAGGCATGGCAGCGCCAGTCCCTCGTCAAACAACCACGTTAATGGTTTAAATCCAAGAAATACCAGGATTTTATTAAATATCCCCGTGGTAGGCTCATACATGTAAAGCCATATCATGGACACTGCAACCATCGACGTTACATATGGAAAGATGTAGAGCGCCCTTGCCATGTAAAGCACCCTGGACACTCCATAAACCGAAACTGCCGCAATAAACCCAAGAACCATAAGGGGTATTACGCTAAAAGCCGCGTAAACCAGCGTATTTAGCACCGAGCGCAAAAAATCCCCATCGGTAAACAACCTCACATAATTCCTAAAACCGATAAAATCCCTTGTCCTGCCTAAATCATAATTCGTAAAGCTGTTCACAAAATTGACAATGATAGGCACCATGACAAAAAGCGTGAAAAACGCGAAAAAAGGCGCTATCATGACATATGCTTCAACATCATCCCGTCGGATTCTTGTCCTCATACCCTGCTCTCCCGATAAACCCGGAAACCAGGGAACGGTTCCCTGGTCCACTATTGAACCAGTGAGCCAAGGGGACAGCCCCCTGGTTTTTCCGGTCTTTCACTGTCCTATTTCTTCCATAAGCTTGTTTTGTGCCTCGTTCAAAGCTTCTTCAATTGATAATTTCGAGTAAAGCACTTTTTGTACCATTTCATTTCTGAGTGTCTGGAATCTTGGAGACCATGTAGTCCTTGGCATACCTATACCGACTTCAACGCATTCAGCCCTTACCGAATTATAAGGGTCCAGTTTTGCAAATTCTTCAACCAATGATTTTCTTGTGATAGGTATATTTAAACTTTTGCTCCGTTCAAGCACCTGTTCTTTTGTCAAGGCAAATTCCATGAACTTCCACGCCTCATCCCTGTATTTGCATCCTGAACCCATGAAAAGCATATTACAGCCGGAAAAGGTCGCCTTTATCTTATTATACGGGGGCACCGCGATGGCTACCTTATCTTTCAGGTCCGGGTCTTCCAGCATGGGACGCAAAGCGACGTTGTTTATCAGCGTCATTGCGGCATTTCCCTTAATAAAAGGATTTACCTCGTTGCTATTATATGGGATATTCACTTCGTCAATGAAGCTCTTCAAGAACTCGAAAGCTTCAGCTTTCTCGGGAGTATTAATTGTTGGCATGCCGTTATCATCAACAAACCTGCCGCCATTGCCGAAAACAAAGACGTCAAATTCAACGAAATTGCCGGCCGCCATTGGAAATGCAAATCCTGCCCGCGTTATCCTGTCTTCTTCCTTGACCGTTAAAAGTCTTGCATAATCCCGCAGCTCATCCCATGTTTTCGGCGGTTTTTCGGGGTCAAGGCCGGCTTCTTTAAACATGTCTTTCCGGTATGCAAAAACAAATGGCGTGGTTGAGTATGCAAGCCCGTATACTTCCCCCTTGTACGTGCCGTTGGCCAGTACGCTTTCCATGATGTCGTCCTTTCCTTCCCACTTTGAAAAATAATCCGTAATGGGCTGGTAATGGCCTGCTTCAACCCTGTTTGCCACGGAGATTATGCCATGCCCGATTATATCAGGGCCTGCACCCCCTGCAAAAAGTGTATTAAGCTTCGTTTCCATCGGCTCGCCTATTGCAGCATCGTCGTAGTTGATTTTAATACCTGGATTTTTTGATTCGAATTCTTTTATAAGGGATTTCCAGTATTCCGCCTCGGGCATATCGTTACCCAGGCGCAAAAGATTCAGCGTAACCTCATCTTTGTCATTGCTTCCGCTAATGATTGAGCAGGATGAAAATACCACCAAACTTGCCAATATTGCCAATATCATTATAGTTGCCAGCGACGCCGACAAAATCTTCTTTAACATTAGAATTGACATTAACCTGTTTGCGAATTTTATCTTAATTCCATTAACTATACCTTCTCTTACCTTTTTCATTTCCAACCTAGTTTCCATTACATGGTCCTCCTTGTATAGATGCCAAGCAAACGCCAGCATTCGTTAATTTCTTGAACATCTTTACCACACGTGCGAAGGATGTCCCTGCACGTTGGGCAAGCTGTGGGGCCGTACAAGCGCGCCGCCTTCTTCATACGATGTTATCGCCGCAAATGTATATTCCAAGGTGGCGAGGGCGTCCCTGCCCGATGCCCTTATATGTTCTTTTGGCACCCCGTTTGTTATATCCTCCAGGAACGCGTGCAATCTTGTCGGGAACGTGGAGCTAAAATCGGTTATCCCGGTGTTGAAAACTTCCGGGGGTGGTGCCTCCTTCTCCCCGGGTTTCGGTGAAGCCCAGAATGTAAGCTTCTCAACACAATTTTCAATGCAAAAAGTCCCCTTTGTTCCTGCCATTTCAAAGCTCCACCAGCCTCCCAGCCCAAACATCGCATCGCCGCGCTGTGAGAGCAGGTAGCCAACGCTTCCATTTTCAAAGCGCACATGGATGCTGTTGATTGAGAGCATCAGGTCGTCAGCGCTTTTCCTAACCCCGGGCTTATTCATGAATGCCTGCACATGGGTTATATCCCCGCAAAAATAACGCATAACGCTAAAAGGATGGGCAAGGAATGCCTTGGCATGTGAATAGGGCCGCCGCCATCTCGGGCTTCCCACTCCTGCGTATATTGATTCTCCGCCGTTGAAACCCATTTTATGCAAGCAGTATACAGGCTCGCCAATTTTTCCCTCCTTGATGTATTGCATTGCTTTATCGGCAGGCTGTGTAAAATAGTGGTTCAAGTTGCATCCGAGGTAAACATCCTTTTGCGCCGCAAAACGTACCATTTCCCGGGCTTCTTCTATGTCATTGGATATCGGCTTTTCCACCAGCACATGCTTTCGCGCATCAATTGCCTCCATAACCGGTACATAGTGCCAACTGCCGTTTTCATAACCACTGGTTGTGACGTCGACAATATCCAACTCGGGATGGGCTTTAAGCATTTCTTTCAAGCTATAGTATGCCTTGACCCCGTGCCTTTCAGCAGCGGCATCCGCCTTTTCTTTTATGATATCACACACTGCAACAAGTTCTGCCAGTGGATCAGCCTTGTAACATTGGGCATGGTGGTTTCCTATACCACCCATTCCCACTATACCTATCTTCAATGCCATGCAACCTCACACCTTTCTTTTATTTTTCTTTCTTTTTTAGCATCTTATTTTCTGTTTCTTTAATACCTGGCTTTTTTACGTCTTTTTTTATGTCTTTCCACGTTTGCTTTTTTTCCAGCGTCCGTTTATCTTTTTTTTTGCATCTTTCCTGCTAATTCAAACAGCAAGATAGAAGCGCGAGCAAGGAAAACCATCCCCTGGTTCGCCCTGGTTACTGCTTAGACATCCCTGCGGAATACGGTGGGGGGAACACCCACCACTTGCTTAAATTGTCTCGAAAAATTGCTTACATCGCCGAATCCCGAGCTTTTCGCAATTTCCGAAACCGGCATGTTTGTTGTTTTCAGTTTTTCCATGGCCTTTGCTACCCTGAAATTACGCAGGTATTCAACCGGCGTCAACCCGATTACATTCCTGACCTGGCGGGATATATAATCAGGGGATAGTCTCACCGCATCTGCCATCTCCTTCATCAAGAAATCCCGCTGGTAGTTTTCCTCCAGGTACTTCAAGCAGTTGTGGACATGCGGCAGGTGCGCCGACTTGTTGTTCGCTTTCGCACCGGGGCTATGGTTTTCAAAAAGCCTTGAATAGAGGACAAGAAATCCTGCCAGCAAACTCTTTATGTTTATTTCCCAGCCCGTACAGCGGTTTACCTGCTCCCACTTCATTTTTTCCAGGTAAAGTAAAACTTCCCGCCTTTCCGCAAAATCCAGGTGCAGTTTTTCCCATTTTGATTGCCTTTCACCGAATACCTGCCCCATGCCGGGCAGCTTGACAATTTCGTCCAAGTATTCCCCCAGTGCTTCCTTGTAAAACAGGCAGTTATACAGGTAGGTATGATGGGCGCTTATGTATGCATGGACTTCACCCGGCCTTATAACAAACAAATCCCCTGAAGTCAGGATGGTTATCTCATCGTTGCACGAATGCATGGAAAAACCCTTGTCTATGTAGACAATCTCGTAAAAGGAATGACTGTGCAGCCATACCTTCCCATGATGCTCGGTGTCCATGATCATTATCGGTACACCTTCATCCTCTAAGTCCAATTCCGATATGTTTGTTTCCATGTTTGTTTCCTTTCGCAAAACGGCCATGGCAGTTTTCTTGCTCCTTTTCTTCAATCCAATATTTAACGTTCATTCAATGTTATTCCACCAGCAATCAATATCTTTTAATCATATTAATGATTGCATTATTTCGCCATTATGCAACCGTATTGCTTCACTATTATGTAATTACACGGCTTCATCACTATTATGCGGCCGCATTATCCCGCTTTTACCTGGTTTCATTATTTCACTATTGCGTGATTCATTACTTCACCATTGTCTCAACTTTAACAGGCATACCTGTTTTAAGGGATTCTATTGCCGCATGGATAACCCGGCTTGCCTCCAGGCCTTGCTCACCTGAGCCATCGATATCTTCAGGCCTGCCGCCCCGCGCCACCTGTTCGACAAAGCAGGATATCCTGTCCTTGAAGGTGTCATAAAAGTCCCTGAAGCCGCCGAATGTGGGGTTAGTGAAAACCTTCTTCACCAGGCTGTCGGCAGGATAAAGGACAGCCTCCCTCCACATGTCCTCAAGCACGGCACGTCCCTTTACTCCCGCAACTTCGCACCGCTCCATGGGATGCCCGCGCTTTATGTCATAGGAACTTGTCAGGTGCCCAACTGCCCCGTTTTTAAACTTTACATTTATGGAAGCCGTTGACCAGATATCCCTGCCCGGTGCCTTGGTAGCAAAACAATGGACCGTGTCAATGTCTCCCCCGAAATAACGCATGATGTCCACACTGTGAGGGTTCAATGCTTTCAGGTGATAATACTCGGTGTCAAAAGAAGGCTCGAACCTTCCTATCCACAATGCCATGTTAATAAACAACAGGTGTCCTATAAGGCCTTCGGCCTGCCACTGTTTTACGATACGGGCGGCAGGCGTGAAACGATGGTTAAGGTTGACGGCAAAACACCTGCCAAGCCTCTTTGCCGTATCCACCATTATTTGCGCCTTTTCAAGGTCGTTACAGATGGGCTTTTCGCATAACACGTGGCAGCCTGCTTCAAGGGCCTGTATCGTTGGCAGGTAATGGTCGCTGGAATACTCGAATCCACCGGTGGTCACGCTGCAAATATCCGGCTTCAATTCCTCCAGCATTTCCCTTGCATCCAGGTACCACGGCACGCCGAATTTTTTACCTGCGGCTTCAGCCCTCTCGCGGATAATATCACAAACGCCGGCAAGCTTTACATTTTTGTCTTTAAGTTCCGAGTAAACGCTTGCATGAACGTTTCCTATATTACCCATGCCTATAACACATACTTTAAGCATTTTTATGTCCTTCCTTTATTAAATTTTATTCCTGCATTTCCTGTCTCTTCTTGTCGTGTATTGCCTGGAGCCTTCTTGCGGTTTCCGGGTCACCTATGTACAAGGTATCATAGGCCTGCTGCGATGACTTGAATGGGCCGCTCCTCTTTCCATGCCATTCCAGGTTGGTATACATGGGATTTTTTCTTGCTGTTTCCTTTTCACGCTTTTCTATATGTTGAAGCATGCGTTCTTCCAACATTTTCACAACCCCGGGTTCCTTATCTGCCACGTTATTATTCTCTTCCGGGTCCTTTATCAAGTTGTAGAGCTCGACCTCGGGCTTGAAGTGAAAATCCGGTTCAAGGGCATGTATAAGCTTCCATTCGGGAGTCCTCCACCCGTGCTTTCTCATCCAGGTACATTCCGTGATATAAAATTCAGGCTCCGGCTCCCTGTATTCACCCCTTGCCAACGGCATGAGGCTCCGACCGTCAAACCGGATGTCAACTTCTATACCCAGGATTTCCAGGATTGTCGGCTTGACATCCTTGAGCTGGCAATAATCCTTGAACCTCTTGCCGCCGGGAAGCTTTCCTGGAAAACAGAACACCAGGGGAACAACCAGCGTGCAATCATAAAGACCGTGGTGGTCAAAGTAGCAATCATGGTCATACAGGGTTTCGCCGTGGTCGGAGGTAATGACGACCAGGGTTTCATCTTCGATTCCCAGTGCTTCCAACTTTGCAAATACATTTTGCATGCAGGCATCCATGTATGCAACTGCGCCGTCATACTGGGCAATTATGTAATCCTTGTCGGTACAGCCCGGGGGAAACCATGTCAGGAAATAATCCTTAAAAGGTTTAAACTGGTATACGGGTTCCAAGGACTTGTTTGAGGGGTCAAACTCGTTTCCGCCGTAAAATATCCTGTGGAAGGGTTCAGGCGGGAGATACGGCGAATGCGGGTCCATGTGCCGCATAAACAGGAAAAATGGTTCTTCCTCCTTTGCGAGTCTCTCCAATTCCGGTATCGCAACTTCATTCAACTTGCCGGCCTTTGGAGAGCGTCCCTGCTCCCAGGAGCCCCAGTTTTCATACTGGATGTACTTGTCAAATCCCCGGGCTGCCGGGTTTCCTGAAAATCCTATGGATGTCGTATTGTACCCGTTTTCCTTAAGCACTTCCGCAAGGGTTTTTACCCCTTCGGCAAAATCCCCCTTGTGCCGTAATGCTACAATATTGGTACCGAAGCAATCCATTCCCGTGAGCATGGAACCATAGCCCGGCGTGGTGGGAACGCTAGGGCTGAAACAATGCTCGAACACCATTCCCCCTGCGGCAAATTTGTCGATATGCGGCGTTGTAAGCCGCTTGTACCCATAAAGGCTCATGTGGTCTGCTCTTAAACTATCAATCCCGAATAAAACCAGGTTAGGCTTCTTTGCCATAATTAATTCCCCCTTCTTTTATTTATTCCTTGTAAAAGTTTTGATTTAAACGGAAGCTACCTTGCGCCCAGCATCTTAAGACATGCATTCATGTACCCGTAGCTTTCCGCCGCAATAATGGATGCAGCAACCATATCCTGTTCCGGTCCTATAATTTCAAGGCAAACAGGCCCGTCATAGCCGGCATCAATCATCGCCTTGAAGTAACCGGGGAGGTTGATATCACCTCTTCCGCATGCCTGCAGCGCAGGTTCACCCGGACCCGGGCCCCTGCCCTTGCAATCACGGATATGTATATGTCTTACCCTCTCTATTACCTGGGGCAATGCTTCTTCGGGAAGCTCCCCGGCACGGTAAATATGGCTTGGATCCATATCAATGCCAAAAGCCGGGCTTTTTATGTATTCCATTGCTCTCAGCGTTGTTGGTGTATTATATATAGCTGCTCCCACATGAGCTTTAACACAGAGAATTACACCAAACTCCCCGGCTTTTTCAGACATTCTTGCAATCTTGTCAAGGGACTCTTTAAGGCTGTCTTCATTGCCCGATTTTCCGCCCGGCCCTATGTTAATAACGGGAATACCTATTTCGCTTGCCGCCTCAAAGGCTTTCGTAAGCCTTTCTTCATCAAGGGAAGCTACCTCCGTTGAAAGCATCATGAGCCCGGTTTCCTCCATCACCGCCTTTATATCCCCTTTTTGTGCTTTCCAGTTGTCAAGGTCCAGGTGCTCGCACATACCTTTAATCGCTGAAATCTCAAGACCGTCATAACCTGCCGCTTTAATTGCTTTTGCAGCTTCCAGGAAGGAATATTTCTTGAAAAGAACAGAATTGACTCCAAGTTTAATCACGCCAAAGGCCTCCTTTCGTTAACCTTTCCTTTCGTTAACCTTTTTCCTCTTTACTCCACTTTAATTATAGCCTTGGTAAACCAGGTGTTCAATTAAATAAAACAAATTTGTATGATATTATGACGGAATTTGCAAGATCAGTCCTATTTATTCAAAAAGTGATGGAAAATAAAAAAAAGGCAAGACGCAAAGAATTGGACTCCTTGCCCCCTGCCTTGTATCATTCTCCCTTTACGTTATTCCCTTTCATTCATAGGTACGTATCCCCTCGGCACTTCCACGTTCATGTAGGCAGGCCTTATTATCTTGCTCCCGTCCACCAATTCTTCTATCCTGTGGGCGCACCAGCCGGAAATCCTGGCAATGGCAAATATCGGCGTATACAATTCAACAGGTATGTTAAGCATCTTGTACACAAATCCGGAATAAAAATCCACGTTTGCACACATGGGCTTGTTTATATTCTTGACCTTGCAGAAAACTTTCGGTGATAGCTTTTCGACCCTTTCAAAAAGCTGGAATTCATTATAAAACCCTTTTTCCCGGGCAAGTTCCCCGGCCTTTTTCTTCAGCATGACCGCTCTCGGGTCGGAAAGGGTGTACACCGCATGGCCCATTCCGTAAATCAATCCCGACTTGTCAAAAGCCTCTTTTCTAATTATCTTTTCCAGGTACTTTTCAATTTCTTCCTCATCTTCCCAGTCTTTCACATTTTCCTTTACATCGTCCATCATCATCATTACCTTTATATTTGCCCCGCCGTGTTTCGGGCCCTTGAGGGAACCAAGCCCGGCGGCTATGGCAGAATAGGTATCCGTACCGGTAGAACTTACCACGTGTATTGTAAAGGTTGAATTATTACCGCCCCCGTGTTCTGCATGGAGTACAAGGGCAAGGTCCAGGACTTCCGCCTCGATCCTGGTATACTTGCAATCCGGCCTTATCATGTGCAATATGTTCTCGGCGGTACTTAAGTGGGGCTGAGGTTTATGTGTATAAAGGCTCTGTCCTTTATAATAATGTGCAAGGGCTTGGTATCCGTATGCGGCAATAGTGGGAAATTGGGCTATCAGCTTGATGCTTTGCCTGATAACATTGGGTATGCTGGTATCATCAGGGTTTTCATCATAAGAATAGGCTGCAAGGACGCACCTTGCCAATTTATTCATAATATTCCTGCTTGGGGCCTTCAAAATCAGGTCTCTTGCAAATCCTTCGGGAAGTTCCCTGTTCTCTGCCAGCATCTGTTCGAATTCCTCGAGTTCCCTTTTATTCGGGAGTTCTCCAAACAGCAAAAGATAACTGCATTCTTCAAATCCGAACCTTTTTTCTTTTTGGAAGCCTTGCACCATCTCACTTATGTCGATTCCCCTGCAAATCAGCTTGCCTTCCATGGGTATCTTGGTATTGTTTTTCATTACGTAGGCAAAAACATCACCTATCCTTGTCAGCCCGACAAGCACTCCCGTGCCGTCACTATTCCTGAGCCCGATCTTGACATTGTGCTTTCCATACAGTGCAGGCTCTATATGATTGTTTTTTTCTGCTATTGAAGCCTGCTTGGCGATTAATGCATCCACCTTGTCCCTACCCGTTGACTCATTTGCTGGTTTATTATTTAGTTCACCTGTTGATTTATATGTTGATTTGTCCGTTGAATGACCGTTGCCCATTGAATTAGCAAAATTATTCGTTGTTTTATTCGTTAGTTCGCTATAATTCATTGGTTTTTCCTCCCTGTATTAATTAATAACTACTGCTGCCTGCCGTTATTCTTTGTTCTGTTTTATCCGGCTCCAGGACCAGTACTTGTTTTCAATAGGATTTTTTACAAGATTTTATACGAGATTAACACCTGCCGACCTGCCGCACTAACACCTGTTTACGGTCTTCCTAGTACGCACTCTTCATCAGGTTAATCATTGCATTCCTCACATGCTCGGTTGTAAGCCGTTCTGCCAAATCCGGGTCCCTTGCCGATAAAGCTTGAAAAATAGCCCTATGCTCTACCAAGGTCTTCTCCGCCCTTCCGGGCTTTCTCAGGGAAGCGTTCCTGGCCCGCTGGGCATAATGATGAAAATTACTCAGGATATATATGAGCGGCCTGCTTTTGCTTGCCTTGAATACTACATCGTGGAATCTTGAATCAAGCCTGATCAAGTTGTGCACGCTTTCACCTTTCATGGTATAAAACTCTTCCATCTCCAATATTTCGCGCAGTTTTTCAAGTTCCTCCCCTGTAATATTTTGGGCTGCCCACCTGGCTGCAAGGCCTTCTATAACCATTCGTATCGTATAAATATCCTCTATATCCTTGCTGGATATGCCCTGCACTACCACTCCTTTGCCAGGCTCGGACTTAACAAGTCCTTCAAGTTCAAGCTGTTTCAGGGCCTCCCGGATTGGTGTCCTGCTTACGCCAAGCTCACTCGCAAGTTTTGTTTCCATGATATATTCCCCGGGCTGGTATTTCCCGTTGATAATATCATTCTGCAATTTCTTGAATATCTTAACCCCAAGGGAACTTCCCGAATAATCATCATTATATTCAATTTCATCCATAAGTATTCCCCCCGCCGTTAACCGCTTTGCTTTTCCGCCTCACCCTAATATTACTTGATTTCATTTCCCCTTTTGCGCTTATTTTCATTTATTCGCTGCTTATTCTTTAATGGCTGAATCCTGCCTTTAGTGGTTAAATTTACTTGCCGCTGCCTGCTTTATACCTCAACACTAGCACTGCTTGCCGCCGCCTTTTGCGGTGTAATTTATCAATCCCCCCGCAAGGATTATTTCCCGCTGCCTTTCGGACAGCGGCATCTTTACCTTAAACTCAATGCCTTTTGTCTTGTTTAAAACGGTCAGTTTCTCTCCCCTTTGCACCTGTTCCCTCCCATTTTCTATAACAAGCTCATCGCCTTCGTCTATCTTCCCGTAATCCTCTTCATTATCAAAAACCATGGGGAGTATACCCGAGTTTATAAGGTTTGCCATGTGTATCCTTGAGAATGATTTTGCTATAACACCTTTTACACCGAGATATAATGGGACCAGTGCGGCATGCTCCCTGCTTGAGCCTTGACCATAGTTGACTCCCCCCACAATAAAGCCTCCACCGTTTTCCCTGGCTTTCCTGGGGAAGCCGGGATCTATTGCCATGAAACAATAGTCCGCCAGGTAAGGGATGTTGGACCTGTAGGGAAGAAGTTTTGCGTTGGAAGGCATGATATGGTCGGTGGTGATATTATCCCCGACTTTTACCAGGGTTTTCCCCGCAACATTATTGTCAAGCTCTTTATTGACAGGGAAAGGCTTTATGTTAGGTCCTCTCACCACTTCAACACTATTTCCTCCAGGTCCAGGAGCTATAATCATATTATCGTTCACTATAAATTTTTCCGGTATGGTTATCCCGGGTTCCTCGCCGAATTCCCCCGGGTCTGTTAATACGCCGGCTATGGCGCTCACTGCAGCAGTTTCAGGGCTTACAAGGTATACCTTTGCCGATGCCGTGCCGCTTCTTCCCTCGAAATTCCTGTTAAAAGTGCGCAATGATACTGCATTTGATGCCGGTGCCTGCCCCATGCCTATGCACGGCCCGCAAGCGCACTCCAGGATTCTCGCTCCTGCAGCCACCATGTCCGCAAGTGCCCCGTTTTGGGCAAGCATGGTTAATACTTGCCTTGAACCGGGTGCTATAACCAGGCTTACATCGGGATGGACCCTTTTCCCTCTCAATATGGATGCAACCTTCATCATATCCGCATATGACGAGTTCGTACAACTTCCGATGGCCACCTGGTCCACCTTTATCTTTCCTATATCCTTTACCTTTGCAACATTATCCGGGCTGTGGGGTTTTGCAGCCAGGGGTTCAAGCAGGCCCAGGTCAATCTCAAGCCCGCCATCATATTCTGCACCTTCGTCCGCCTTTATTTCCCGCCAGTCCTCTTCTCTTCCCTGCGCTCGCAGGAATTCCCTTGTAACCTCGTCACTTGGGAATATGGAGGTTGTTGCTCCAAGCTCTGCTCCCATGTTGGCTATGGTAGCCCTTTCAGGGATGGTAAGGGTTTCAACCCCTTCTCCCGCGTACTCTATTATTTTTCCTACGCCACCCTTTACGGTGAGCATCCTTAATATCTCAAGGATTATATCCTTGGCGGACACCCAGGGCTGTAACTTGCCTTTTAATACTATCCTGTAGATTTCGGGCATTCTTAGATAATATGGACCTCCTGCCATGGCCACGGCCACGTCCAGGCCGCCCGCACCTATGGCAAGCATGCCCAGGCCGCCTGCCGTTGGCGTATGGCTGTCGGAACCTAAAAGTGTCATTCCAGGTATGCCGAACCTTTCAAGATGAACCTGGTGGCATATGCCATTCCCAGGTTTTGAATAGTATATCCCGTATTTTGCTGCAACAGTGCTTATATATTTATGGTCATCCGCATTTTCAAAGCCGGTCTGCAACGTGTTGTGGTCCACGTAAGCTACAGATTTTTTAGTCCTTACCCTGGGGACTCCCATGGCTTCAAACTGCAAATATGCCATTGTACCCGTTGAATCCTGGGTCAAGGTTTGGTCTATTCTCAAGGCTATTTCCTGCCCAGGTATCATTTCCCCGCATACAAGGTGCTCTTTTATAATTTTTTTGGCAATGTTCAACTTCATCGGCAAACCTCCCAAATATTATTAATATGTGTACAATTTACCTGTACCAATATAATTTTTATAAAATATAAAATTGTGCAGTTTTTTATTACATGTTCTTGCATGCCGTGTTTTAACACTTTAACTCGTATGCTCATTTATTTATCCTTCGCATACCCAAACGTTTCCAATAAATTCGTATACCCGGATGCTTTTTAAATTCATGCGCCGTATGCTTTTTAACTCATATTCTCGAATACAATTAAAATCATATACCAGAATACTTTTAACTTATATGCCCGAACATTTTAATTCGTATACTTGTATAAGTGTATACATGTATATTGGATTTGTCAAGAGACCATTAAAAAAATAATAAAAATATATTGTGATATTAAAAAGGATAATATGCCGTCAATAAGCCAATAAAAATGTATTATGGCAGGATGGGGCAACCATCATTTTGTCATCCCTTTTCTTTCAAACTCCCTTATATTTATTTCAACTTTTAAATCTATATCTGCATCCCGAAATATACTTTCCCAGTCACCCTTTATTTTCTCCCAGGCAGAAGGGTATTTTATTTGGACTTTCTTGCCGAAATCTACCACATCGGTATTTAGTTCTTTTTGTATTTTATTGATTGCACGATGCATTGTTTTTTCAACTTCTTTCTTGACCACCATTTCAACTTTTTCTATATATTCTTCGTCAAAGGAGCTTACCCCAATGGACCAATCCTCGGTTATGCTTCCTTCCATTTCACATTCGATAATAAACGATACATCTCCGCCAGACATGTAAGGCTTGATTTTAGTTTTTGCACTGCGAATTCTAAACACGACGATTTCGCCCGTATCTTCGTGCCTGCCTTGCACAACGCCGCTGTCACCTTTTTCCATTATCCAGTTAATCCCATCGGTTTCTTTCTCGTCCAGCCACCCTGCCAATATGCACGGGTTTCCCCTTATAACCGCAGCTCCCCTGACTTCGTACACGTCTTCCTTAACATACCCGGTTCCTGTTGCTGTAGCATCAATCGCTAATTGGATACTATCCCTCGTCGCTATTCTTTGTACCGCAATACTTTTACCTGCCGCCATCTTTTCCGATAAATCACCCAGTTTCACCACGAAGGGCATTCCTGACTTGCGCTTGGTATCCCGGGATATCTTCATGATATTACTGGAAGGTATATCTTCAATGTTCGGTTCCACATCAAGAAAATACCGTGCTTTTCCCTCTGAAACAAGAATAGTCGCATTTCTTGGCACTTCAGAGTGACGCAAAATTCCGTTGAGCAGCTGGTACAGGTCATAGTTTCGCGCCACATCGTCACTTAAAATTATAACCATGAGATGCTCATAGTTGGGCCTGCGGCTCTTGATGCTGTGTAATATTTCGGAAGTTTCGGTAAAGCTGGTTCCTTCCAACGACGTGTTGGCATACGGGGATTTGCGTGCAGGGGTTGTTCTTTCGCCTCCTCCCACACCCTCAGGTATAACATGCTGATATGTTATTACCAGGGAATTGCCATCATCCGAGCAATCAATGGCCATACCTACAATAATAAGCATGTCCTCTATTTCAATCCTGTCCCAGCAACCACATAAACCAAAGGAAATAAAAACCAGGAGGAAACCAGTAAGCAGCAGCGAAAGAACCTTGCATTTCATCTTTCTTTTTATCCAGTCCCACCTTCCTTTCTTTTATACCATCCTTTCTTCCGTATGCGCGCAATAATCAATAATACTACGGGGACAAGCCCCTCGATTGCCAGCCCGATATACCCCAGCCTGCTTCCCATGCTGAAAGTTTCCATTATGTTGCCGGGAAAAAGCGCAATAATGTATATCAGCGGGTTCAAGGCATATACAAAAATACCAAAATCCTTATTGAAAACCTGGCTTAAGCCAATGCTTGCTATATAATGCGTTCCAACAAACGTGGTGTATATAGCCAGTATCCATACAATAAGAAAAAATACCTGAAAATTTTCCACAAATCCTCCCGGGTACTCTATGGCATTAACAAATGACGCAAGGGGCCACGTTAGTGTTTTTACCTCGTCTATGGTCAATACTCCCACGATTATTATTGCACTAATAACATAAACCACGATCGGGATTGCTATGCCTGCTACAACTGCATTGACGGCTTTACCGGGGTTCTTCATGAAAGCAGTTATTACCGCTATAACGCCGAATC
Source organism: Clostridiaceae bacterium (assembly GCA_012512865.1). GTDB lineage: Bacteria > Bacillota > Clostridia > Acetivibrionales > DUMC01 > Ch48. The sequence continues at coordinate 16,516 of JAAZDH010000308.1, forward strand.
CAATAAAGCTTAGGGAAGTTGCTTTGGCGCTTTCAATAACTGGCAATATACCTTTTCCAAGTACAGGCATAAGGTTCTCCAGTTCAAATTCAATCATCCCCATGAAAAGGATACTCAACAGGATAATCAGGATTACGGGTAAGTATAGCTGAAAAGTGCGTGCTATTAAATTAATACCTCCAACAACCAGGTAGGTGCCCACACAAATAAAGATTATTATTACTACTTCCTTTGGTGTGCGAAGCAGCAGGTATGTATGTACCAGCTCTGAAAGGATACGGACTTCATACCCTGATATGAACGTATAAAATATTATGATCGCCATGCTAAGCAGCAACCCGAAAAATTTCCCGGTTATCGTTTTACTATATTGAAAAATGGTTTCCCCCGGAAACATCCGGCTAAGCCTTGCAGATATAGTACCAAAAAATATAAAAATTGCACCGGCTATAAGCACGGAAAGCCATATATCCGGGGTATTCAGCTTTTGCCCCACGTCTCTTTCCAAGGTCAATATCCGGGTTCCTATCATGATTGACGATACTATTACTGCCGCCTGTACAGCTGAAATCTTATCCCTTGGGTAGTTTACTATAATCTTTCACCTGGCCTTGTCATTAAAAATTCATTTCAGATTTTATTTCATGCTATTTCATCTTTTCCCCCAATCCCACCGCTCAATTCCCCTGCTTTTTCTTATCACCTGTCTTTAACATCTCAGGCCGTTTTTTCATCGTCATCACCGGGAGACGCAAAATAAAGTCCTTCCAGTCACCAGGCCTGTATGGCACGAGGGGGGACAAGTAATTTACACCAAAGCTTTTAAGCTTGGCAAGATGCACTGTAAGCATTATAAAAAACAGTATTACACCGTACAAACCCATGAAACCTGCCGAAAATATAACTAAAAAGCGAAGAATACGAAAGGAAACGCCCATGTAATACTGTACTATGGAAAAGGAGGAAATCCCGGTAAGAGCTACAACAAGTACGTAAACGGGGCTTACAAGCCCTGCCCTGACCGCTGCCTCTCCAATAACCAAGCCGCCGACGATTCCTACTGCCTGGCCTACGGACCTGGGCAGGCGAACACCTGCTTCCCTTAGTATTTCTATTGTTATCTCCATTAATATTGCTTCAATCAAGGAAGGAATGGGGACCCCTTCCCTGGTGGCAGCTATAAATATGGCAAGCTTGGACGGTATTAAACCCTGGTTGTATGATATGAGCGCAACATAAAAACCGGGCAGGAATAGTGATATGGCCATTGCCAGGTATCTCAGGAGGCGAAGGGTGGAAGCATATATCCAGCGGTCGTAGTAGTCCTCGGGGGTGTTCATGAACATGGAAAAACTAACCGGGATAATTAGTGCAAAAGGAGTATTATCCGCCAATACGGCAACCCGCCCTTCCAGTATTGCATTGGTGACCCTGTCAGGGCGATCCGTGTACTGCATCTGGGGGAAAAGCGACAGGAA
>JAAZDH010000309.1 GCA_012512865.1 Clostridiaceae bacterium
ATCCTGTACACCTTAACCCTATCTATACGGCGAGATGACTTTCCCGGTTAAGAAGTGACTTTGTGACCTTATCCCCGTCCCTGTGTTACCTTGACACCTTTTCCCTAAACTCCACCCACCTTACTCCTAACCACCCGGTGAGACGACTTCCTTAGGCTAATATTGGAGCGAGGCGTACATATTGTTATGTTTAATGCCAGAAAAAATCCGTAATTCGCCGCATGGATGCGGCGAGCCGTCACCTTAAGCCATGGATGGCGAGTGTGACGGGTAGGATTTTTTCGCCAGCATTAAACATTACAATACGTAGCCGGAGCGACCATATTAGCCGGGGAAGTCGTCTCACCACCCCCTTTACAACTTTGCCTTCAGAGCATTTGCAACTCGATTGGCCTTATCCTCGTAAAGCTCAAACTCATTGCTTTCCGGGGTTTTCTCCCCGTACCTCACCTTATCATACACTTCTGTGACATATTCCATCATTTCTCCAAGTTCTTCGCCTTGGGGCAGTTTTCTGCAAATTTCGCCGCTTGTATCCGACCTTGATAAAACGAAGCCTTTTGCCTTAAGGCAGCGTAAAATCCCTGCATACGCTACCCTGACCTTCTCCGCCAGGGTAAGGTTTCTCCCCAGCCTTCTGCCGATTCTTTTTAATATGCCCTCCTGTTTTCCCGGCCTTTTGCCTTCTGCTGCAGGCTTTATTATCTCTACTTCATCCACGTAGTCCGTTTCTTTTTCACCGTATTCTTTTCCAAGTCCTAGAAACCTCATGATAAAGGAACCGATTTTTCCAATTGTTTCCCGTAGTTTTTCCCATATTACACGCAATAACCTTGGAAACTTTAACAGTGAATAAATCGCTACAGCCAGGAATAACGAGCCAAATATTATTGTAAGTATGGTGCTGACAATACTGTTTGACTCACCTTCGGGCAAGGCAGGCATGCTGATTTCCCCCTGCCCTTCATCACCACCGCTGCTGTCACCACCCGGCACAAGTTTCGACAAGAGGTAGGACAAGTAAAACAGCGCTATTAGAATGTATCTTGGGGCTTCGCTTAAAACCATGGCAATAAAATCTACAATTCCCTTTATATTGAACAAGACCAAGATTAGCATAAACATAATTATTACAATAATGGAATTATATTTTCTTATATTCCTTGGCACTGTCGAAAGCTCGATATGTTTCCTGATGAAAACCCTATCTAGGTTTTGCTGGTTTCTTACAAGCAGCATGAGCATTGTAAAAACACACCCCAAGTAATATATCTCATCTTTCAAATGCCCAATTTCTATATAATAACTGACAAATATAACGGCTCCAACAAAAATAGCCCCAGCCAAGACCACGGTTTTCCTGCCCAGCATCGATTCAAATTCCATAACTTCCGATCTGGCTCCCGTAAAATACAGTACAATGGCTACCATACCTTCAAAAACAGCCCTTAATAAACCGTACATGCTGTCGCCCGGAACATTGCCTGCATTCACTGTATTCACAAACAATATAAATAACAACAAGCCGGGGATAAAGGACAACAGGTATGAAGCAACCAACCGTATAACACTTTGCTTTTTCTTAACTATCAGGCCTGTAATAATAAAGCCGGCAAAGATTATTGCCAGGCCGGCCAGAAAACCGGTTATTTTTCCTGTATCCTTAAACAAGGCAGCTCTCGGTACAAGTATAACAGGATAGATAAAACAATATTTTGCTAAAAGAGCAATCACTCGCCTTGATAAACCCCATAATTTACCCCGCATCTTTCAAAGTATCCTCCCCGTCTTTCAAAACATCCTCCCTGAGAATATAAACATCCATATCTGCCGGCAATATATCCTGGTTTACCGACTTATTTGTTACCAGTATGGATACCGTATTATTCTTAAGCTTCATTTTTCTCAATATGTTGCAAATGCCTTCGGTTAAATATGAAGTTATTACTATGATTTCAGAGTTGGTGATTCCTTCAGATATATCCCCGGTATAATCTTCAAAATCCCTTATCCTGCGTAATTCCATTTTTGCAAGAATGGCAAGGAGGCTTGAAATATGCGAGCGCCCGGAAGCTTCCTGTGTATATATCATCTGCCGTTCCCCATCAACTGTACTCCCATTGCTGGCAAGCCTTGCAGGGATCCCGTTCCTTAAAGCGATATCAAATATCGTGGCGGCCGCTTTTATCCCAAGCTCTATAAAATCCTTGTAAACCGCATCAAAGTATTCATTCTCTATGGACTGTACATTTAAAATCACCGACAAACCAAACTTCGAGGTGAAATCTTCCTGTCTTACCATCAACCTTCCTGTGCGTGCAGTGGAATTCCAATGTATTTTTTTCATGGGGTCTCTCGTCGTGTATTCCCTTACCCCTGAAATAATAAAAGGGTCTTCTATTATCCACCTTTTTACAATCGTATCCCCCTGGAGATGGTTTACAGGAGTAAAAATTTTCTGCAATTCTATTGTCTGGGGATACACCTGTATTTCAGCATTTACGTCCACCGGAAGTGAATTGGTGGCATTTCCAAGCAAATCCCCCGACACCAGGGTGACTTTATCAATGCGGAATACTCCCCTTTTTAAACATTTAAGACTCCAACGCCTGGTTACCTTCTGGTAGCTCCTTAAAAAAAAGCTGCTGGTTACATGCCTGTTTTCCTGGGCAACGACCGATCTCGTCTCCGCAAATTCAAGCCACCTAGATGAATTTATTTCAACCTTGAGCCATGGTACAGGTATAAGCTTTTTATTATATATGGTTTCAACAAGAAAAATCTCGTCACCTTCATGGGCTTCCCCGGTGCTAAATTCGCACTTGTAATCCAGCTTTTTAAAAGCCGTACGCTTAAATAAAGTCGCTTGCAATAACACGGTCATGGCAATTATTAATGCCAGGGCCAATCCTTCCATTTATACATCACTCTCCAACGGCACCTGTGCTTTCTTCAAGATGTCGGATATTACCACTTCCGAGTTCATCATTCCCGAAGTAACCGCATGGCCTTTCAAAATAATCCTATGGGCAAGAACAGGCACGGCAACATGCTTAACATCGTCAGGCGTTACAAAATCCCTGCCCCTTAATGCTGCGCGGGCCTGGGAGGCCTTCATTAAAGCAAGGCTTCCCCGGGGGCTTACCCCTAGAACTATTCTTTCATGGTTCCTCGTCATTTCAACCATTTCTATTATATATTTTTTTACATCGCTACTTACTTTTACTGCTGTTATGGAATCCTGCACCCTTATTATATCTTCTGCATTTGCCACCCCTGCTATTTCCGGGAAGGGGCTGGATCTTTCAAACCTATTCAGGATTGCCATACCCTCGTCGGGGCTGGGATAGCCAATCTTCAACCTCATGAAGAACCTGTCGAGCTGGGCCTCGGGAAGCGGGAAAGTGCCTTGGATTTCAACGGGGTTTTGCGTTGCTATGACAAAAAAGGGTCTTGACAGTTTCCTTGTTTCACCGTCTATTGTAACCTGGCATTCTTCCATGCATTCCAACAGGCTGGACTGGGTCCGCGGCGTAGCCCTGTTTATTTCGTCCGCAAGAATTATATTTGCAAACACCGGCCCTGCACGGAAAACAAATTCTCCGGCTTTTTGGTTATAATAATTGATACCTGTCAAATCCGTGGGCAGCAAGTCCGGCGTAAACTGTATCCTCTTGAATTCACAATCGATGGACTTTGCAAGGCACCTTGCAAGCAAGGTTTTTCCAACACCTGGCACATCTTCCAGCAGAACATGCCCGGAACAGAAAAGGGCCGCTATCACAAGCTCTATCACCTCTTCCTTGCCTACTATTACCTTGGATATGTTTTCCTTAATTTTGTTTCCTAAATCCCTTATCTCGTCTATTTTCATAATTGCCTGCATTTCAACCCCTCCCGGTATCATAATCCCACGCAGTGTTTTTTAAAAGTAAAAAAACAATTGCTCCAATGCGTTCCTGGAACTAAACCTGAAATCCTTTATATATACTTTATCATAATCATCCACGTTTAAGAAAGGATTGTGGAGAATTTCTTCCGCGCTTATCCAACCAAGCAAGGAATATGCATGCCAGGTGCCTTGCCTTACGATCATTTCCTGGATGGCAGAAAGTTCGTCTCCCATGGTGCATATATACAGATTACATGTATAAGGCCTGTATACCTGCCCATATATTGTGCACAAGCCTTTTTTATTGTCAAGGTAAACACATGTCCCATCCTCTTTCCTGGGCAAAATCAAGGGTTCGCATTGATTATACTCAAAAAGAATGGCAGCCTCGGTATAGGATAGTTTGCCCGCCCTCATAAAATCGCTGATCGCTGATTTTCTAAAATTGATATCGGGTTTCTGCGGAAGTATTATGTGCTTTTTTATAATCTCATCCATCTTCAAGCCTGTCGTTTTCTGTATTTTAATTATATCCAAGCCAAGGACAGGTATGGGCTGGTTGCAACACTCACCGCAACCCTTGCAGTAACGTGTTTTTAAGTTGTTGGTAAGGCGAAATGAGTCCACCTCGTTCCAAAGCTCCTGCAGTGTTGCATCATCGGAGTAATCCCTGAGTTCAGTTTTATGTTTTTTCAAGACCAGCTTTACCATTTGACTTCACAATTCTCCTTCCGGCTCTCCCTCGCCATTGTTGTATTTGCCGTGGTATTCTTTTTTACATGGTATGCGCTTGTATGGCGCAACCTGCCTGGTGCGCCATTGCCTGTCATGCGCTGTTTTTCGTTATGCGTCGTTTCTTGCAGTAATTACACGCTGTTACTTGCTATATTATTATAACATAAAAAACAGCTTTTCTTCTCACGAGAAAAGCTGTTTTTTATGCTTTTCTTTTTTTATTTACGTTTTTGCCTTTTCTCCTGCTTGTGCTGTTGCTTGGTTACTTGCTTGATTTCACGCAGACTTTCCTGCTGCACCGCTACTCGATTATTTCAGTTATACTTCCTGCCCCGACGGTGCGTCCGCCTTCACGGATAGCAAAACGTAAGCCTTCTTCCATCGCTATTTGAGTAATCAATTTGATGGTCATATTGATGTGGTCACCGGGCATGCACATTTCAACGCCTTCAGGAAGCTCTACAACACCTGTAACGTCCGTAGTCCTGAAATAGAACTGCGGCCTGTAACCATTGAAGAACGGGGTATGCCTTCCGCCTTCTTCCTTGGTCAGCACGTAAACCTGGGCCTTGAAATGGGTATGGGGCTTGATCGTTCCAGGCTTCGCAAGAACCTGTCCCCTTTCTACCTCGTTTCTCTGCACGCCTCTTAAGAGTGCACCAATGTTATCACCTGCAACTGCCTGGTCAAGGAGTTTCCTGAACATCTCCACGCCGGTGACAACTGTTTTCCTTGGTTCATCAACAAATCCTACAATTTCCACTTCATCCCCGACCTTCAGGGTTCCTCTTTCAACCCTTCCTGTTGCAACAGTTCCGCGTCCCGTGATGGAGAAAACGTCTTCGACGGACATGAGGAAAGGCTTATCTACTTCTCTCTGGGGCGTAGGAATATAGTTGTCAACAGCATCCATGAGTTCAACTATGCATTTATACTCCGGAGCATTAATGTCAGTTGAACCTGATTCAAGCGCTTTCAAGGCCGAGCCCCTTATTATTGGAATGTCATCTCCAGGGAACTCGTACGAGCTAAGAAGCTCCCTTACTTCCATTTCTACAAGCTCAATAAGCTCTTCATCATCAATCATATCCACCTTGTTTAAAAATACGACAATATACGGAACGTTAACCTGGCGGGCAAGCAGGATATGCTCCCTTGTTTGAGGCATTGGCCCGTCTGCCGCGGAAACAACCAGGATCGCTCCGTCCATCTGTGCTGCACCTGTTATCATGTTCTTAACATAGTCTGCGTGACCAGGGCAGTCCACGTGGGCATAGTGACGATTCTCGGTTTCATACTCAACGTGGGCTGTATTAATAGTAATACCTCTTTCCTTCTCCTCGGGTGCCTTGTCTATCTGGTCATACGTTGTATACTGGGCCTTGCCCAAAAACCCGAGCGCCTTTGTTATGGCTGCAGTCAAAGTTGTTTTACCGTGATCAACGTGGCCGATCGTACCAATATTAACATGCGGCTTTTTCCTTTCAAATTTTGCTTTTGCCATTTTACAACTCCTCCTTCTTTCCGGTATACCTAACCGGTAATGTAATTAAGTTTTTAGTTAATATATCTTTACCCGGGACCCTTTAGTTTTTGCTCCCGGGGATACATTACAAGCGGAACACAGGTTGAATCACCGCCACAATTAGTAGATAGTAATTGCTTCCTATATGTTTTTGGGAACTTCTTCATAATGGTCAAATTGCATGGTAAAAGTTCCCCTTCCCTGGGTCTTGGACCTTAATTCCGTTGCGTACCCAAACATTTCAGCAAGAGGTACGTGGGCGGTAACAACATGATAGCCTTCCCTTGCCTCCATTCCTTCTATTTTTGCACGCCTGGAATTCAATTCCCCTATTACTTCTCCCAGGTAATCATCAGGTACAACTATATCAACTCTCATAATGGGTTCCAGTAAAACGGGGTCCGCCCTCCTGCATCCATCTTTGAACGCCATCGATCCGGCTATCATAAAAGCCATTTCCGATGAGTCCACCTCGTGGTATGAACCATCGACCAGGGTAACCTTAACATCTAGCACCTGGTAACCCGCCACCACACCGCTGTTCATTGCATCACGTATGCCTGCATCTACAGCCGCTATAAATTCTTTCGGTATAACGCCTCCCGTTATATTGTTGACAAACGTGTACCCGCTTCCCGGCGGCTGGGGTTCAATTTCAATGATGCAATGCCCGTATTGCCCCCGTCCTCCTGTCTGGCGTATGAATTTGCCTTCCGACCTTACTGCTTTTCTTATGGTTTCCTTGTATGCAACCTGGGGTTTTCCAACATTTGCTTCAACCTTGAATTCTCTTAGAAGCCTGTCAACAATAATCTCAAGGTGCAATTCTCCCATACCCGATATTATCGTCTGGCCTGTTTCAGGGTTGAAATAATTCTTAAACGTTGGATCTTCTTCAGATAATTTCTGCAATGACAAGGCCAATCTTTCCTGCCCTGCTTTTGTTTTTGGTTCCATGGCAACGGAAATAACCGGTTCAGGGAAGTCCATCGATTCAAGTATTACAGGGTTGGCTTCATCACACAACGTGTCCCCGGTGGAAACATCCTTTAACCCTACAACAGCTGCAATGTCCCCGGTATAAACCCCGTCTATCTCTTCCCTGTGATTTGCGTGCATCAGCATTATCCTGCCCATTCTTTCCCTTTTCCCCTTGGTGGAATTCAATACATGGTCCCCTGTTGATATTTTACCCGAATATGTCCTGAAAAAACACAATTTCCCAACATACGGGTCAGTCATTATCTTAAAAACCAATGCTGAGAATGGGGCATCATCACTAGCCACCCTTTCCTCCTCTTTTTCTCCATCAAGGGATAATCCCTTGACAGGAGGAATATCAACAGGTGAAGGCAGGTAATAAACTATCGCATCCAGCAGTTTTTGCACTCCCTTGTTCTTGTACGAGGAACCACATGAAACCGGAACAATCCTTACACCTATGGTAGCCTTCCTTATGCATGTACGCAATTCGTCCTCGGATATTTCCCCACCTTCCAGGTACTTATTCAAAACATTCTCGTCTTCCTCGGCAACAGCTTCAAGCAACATCTCCCTGTATTCATTCGCAATTTCCACCATGTCTTCCGGGACAGGCATCACTTTTATTTCTTTACCCAGCTCATCCTCGTAATAATATGCTTTTAACTCTATAAGGTCCACGACGCCTTTAAACTGTTCTTCCTTGCCTATCGGCAATTCTATCGGAACGGGATTTGCTTTCAGCCTACCCCTGATCATTTCAATACAGCGGAAAAAATTAGCGCCGCTTATATCCATTTTATTTATATAAGC
>JAAZDH010000310.1 GCA_012512865.1 Clostridiaceae bacterium
TCCCTATACGCTCGAAATATATGATGCTGAAAATAGGAATATTATAACATCTACTGCATTAAATATATCACATATTGCCGATATTGCATACAGTGAAAAAAACAAAACCATCTATTACCTGACTTCCGAGGATATTGGTACTATAGACCCGGAAACCGGTATAGTAAAAACAATAAGACAGCTTGACTTTTCAAATATGAAAGCATAGTCACGCATGGAAATATATGAAGATTTAGTATATTTTTCTGAATCAATAAATGATGAATTATACTGCTTGGATTTAAAGAGCCCAGCTGCGTTGGTCGGTATTAGCAAAGTTTTGAATATTGGTTTTACTATTGGTCCCGGTAGTTCATATGAATTAAGAGAAGCCGAGGCCGCTTTTATAAATGAAAACCCCGAAGTCCAGATTTCCTACACCACTTTCAACATGAACACGCCCCTTTCAAAAGTGGAGATAATGGCAAGCGACATGGGACTGGATATTATTTCGTTATATACGCATTTTCTTCATGATTTTATTTCATCAGGGGCCATTGCTGAATTGTCAGGGTTTAGTGATCTTGTTTCATTAATAAAGCATGAAGACTTACTTGATGGATTATATGATTTTTCCTCAATAGACGGATTCTTTTTTGGTATCCCACTAAATTATGTCCCATATGTCTTAAAAAGTAAATTCGCAGCTTAAAGCGGAATTGAATATAAGTTTACCGGGCCAAAACTGGACCTGGCAGGATTTTTACGAATATGCCCGCATTGCAAGACAAGATTTAAACGATGATGGAAAAAAAGATACCTACATGATAAGGGCGGATAAAAATTACCCGTTATTTCTGGATGCATATTTATGCAAATATGCTAATAGGGTGACTAGCAAGGTGGATTTTAACAATAAATTGTTTATAAGTCTTCTTACCCTGTGGAAGAAGATGTGTGACGAGGATTTAATTGGTCCAGGAAGTGTTGGTTCCACTTACCAGCCGGATGATACTATTCTGTTTTCTTTAAGTTATACACATACTCAGATGGGTTCAGATGAATATACATATTTTCCTATGCTTAGTAATGAGAAGGCGATATATCCAACAGAAGCAACTTTTCTATGTGTCATGTCCACATCAAAAAATACCGAACTGGCGGTAAAATTTTTACAAACTTACTTATCAAGGGAAGTACAGGAAGCAATGATAATGTCTAATACAAGCTTTATCTATAAAGATTTTTCTATTTATAATAAGCGGTTTGAATTTTTTACAATTAAGCCACTCAATACTGTTAATGAACAGATTTATAAAAATGTATTAAAGCATGCTGTTGCTTTGTCTTATCCAGCGGATTTGAGGATATTCATAACACATGAGGTAATGCCGGCTTTCATGTCAGGGAAAATCACAGCAGAGGAAGCGGCAAGGCAGATACAGGAAAAAGCGGAGATGATTATTATGGAGTAAATCTGAAGGAGAAAATAAGCATTAAATAATATATTATATACAAATTATAAGTATTAATTATTGAATGTAGGACACGAATAATTATAAAACTAATAGTAGATATTCGAAAAGTAGCTAGAAATTTTGCTAAACACTAAATTTGAAGCAAAAAACAAGAATGAAAAGCAATATATAGATGATGCACCTTGAAAACCGCATATAGTTACGAGGGGATAACCTAA
>JAAZDH010000311.1 GCA_012512865.1 Clostridiaceae bacterium
CGCAATTTGCTGCCTTACCTGTTCCGGGGTGATTTCCAGCGGTGCTCCTTCAGTAAGGACTTTATAAAGCATATTATAAAAAGCCCTTGACATTGAAGTAAAATAGTTTTTTTCCTCCTCCGGCACATCCCAGCTTTCCTCGTACCATTTCAAGGTTTCGCTGCAATAAACGGGCATCCCGTCTTGATTTTCTAACGGGGCTGTTACCAGTTGCTGCTCAGGCGTCTCTTCTTCCTTGAAGTATTTCCAGTCAATGTGGGTCATGTTCCCTTTCAATCCTCCGCGGGTGGCATGTATATTATATGTAAAGCAGGGATATGCACAGCATGAAGATATTTCAATGTCAAGGGCTTTTTATAATATGCTTTATAAAGTCCTTACTGAAGGAGCACCGCTGGAAATCACCCCGGAACAGGTAAGGCAGCAAATTGCGGTAACAGAAGAGTGCCACAGGCAAAATCCACTCCCGCCGAAAGTATAACGGCGACGTAATTCAGAAACTGCAAGTCTTTACTTGGAATAGCATGTTCGGGAAAAATAAATACATACGGAGGATTTTTATCCATGAGTATACAAAACACGTATGACTTGAGGAAAACCGTAGAGAGGGCAGTAGATAACGCAAAAATAACCGACATCCATACCCACCTGTTTTCCCCGGATTTCGGGGATTTGCTCCTTTGGGGGGTTGACGAGCTCATCAACTATCATTACCTGGTGGCTGAAACCTTGCGGCTTGCTGATATCCCGTATGATGAATTCTGGGGAATGTCCAAGGCCAGGCAGGCTGATTTGATCTGGGATACGCTTTTTATAAAAAATTCGCCGTACAGCGAGGCATGCAGGGGAGTCCTTACCGTGCTGAGTAAATTGGGGCTTGATGTGGCAAGCCGCGATCTTGAAAGCTACAGGCAATTTTTCAGGGCTATACGGCTGGAGGATTACATAGATAGGGTTTTTGAGCTGTCCGGGGTAAAAGATGTGATTATGACAAACGACCCATTCGTTGATAAAGAGAGGGAAGTCTGGCTTAAAGGCCGCAAGAAGGATGAACGGTTCAAGGCGGCCTTGAGGATAGACCCCTTGTTGAATAAATGGGAAGATAGCTGTGAAAAAATGAGGGAATGGGGTTATAATGTTTCTCAAAGGCTGGATGAAGCCGTATTGAAGGAAATAAGGCGTTTCCTCGCGGAATGGATAGACAGGATGAACCCGGTTTACATGGCAGCATCCCTGCCTCCCGGGTTCAAGGTGCCGGAGGATTCCACGAGGTCAAGAATTGTTGAGGAATGCATAATACCGGTATCCCGCGAGAAAAATGTACCCTTTGCAATGATGATAGGAGTCAAAAAGCTTGTTAACCCTGGTTTGCGGGATGGAGGCGACAGCGTTGGAAAGGGTGATATTTCTACCGTGGAATATCTCTGCTCAAGATACCCGCATAACAAGTTCCTTGTTACAATGCTTGCCCGGGAAAACCAGCATGAATTGTGTGTTGCCGCAAGAAAATTCAGGAACCTGCTTATATTCGGGTGTTGGTGGTTTTTGAACAACCCGAGTCTTATTGAAGAGATTACCAGGATGCGTTTTGAACTTCTAGGTACGGGGACCATCCCCCAGCATTCGGATGCAAGGGTACTGGACCAGCTGATATACAAGTGGGCCCATTCAAAGAAAATCATAGCGGATGTATTGTATGACAAATACAGCGATATTCTTGCCAC
>JAAZDH010000312.1 GCA_012512865.1 Clostridiaceae bacterium
TAAACTTCCAAGAGAAGCAAAAGAAGGTCACGTGCTAAAGATTGTAGGAAACCGTATTGAGATTGATTATGAAGTAACGGAGAGAAGGAAAAATAAGATACTGGAATTGGTTGAAGACCTATGGGAGAATTAATAGAATCTTAAAGTGAGTATCATGCGTACACTTTTATGCCTATCCCATGTAGCAGCAAAATTAAAAAGCTGTAACATTGAGTGTTTTATGGGGCATCATTCCTGGATCATTCTATTAAATAAATGCAATTAGGCTTCGTGCTTTACAAGGAAAATCCTTAAGATATAAAAGAAGGCATAAAGGGAGGTATATATATTATATACAAAACTATTAATTTATATGCTATAATAAAAACGACAGTAAGACAAATGCCTGGTAATACTAGATTTTTTAAGCATATATTTAATCTACATCCAATATACGCCAATATGTGTGAGACGGAAACTTAAGGGTAGCTGCAGGTATCCGCAGGGTTTAATTTGTTTTGACCTATATGGATAGTGGATACATGTTCGAAAAATATAATAAATTATGGTCATCCGCTTGTTAAAAAAGGATTCTAAACGTATTTATTCATTTGAATTATTTACCTAACGTTAATAGAAGGGGGAAAACCGTCATGAAAAAGATTATCCTGGTTGTCTCTTGGATCTTCTCAATATTGTTCTTGCTTATTGGTTTTACTTTCTTGTTTAGTAGTTTTCTATTACCAGGTCTAATCTTGATGTTGATTGGTGCGATCTTGTTACCTCCAATTACAAGCTTTATAAATAAGCAGTTTAAAATTACCCCCAAGTGGTGGATGAAAGACCTGGCAGTTTTCATCTTGTTCATTATTTTTTTAGCCACCATACCTGATAACGAGTATAAAGCCGGAGATAAAATCGTTAATAGCGATATGGAAACCCTGGTCGAACCAGTTCAAAATCCTGGCACAGGTGCTTCCAACGTTGAAATAAACGATAAATCCCATACCCAGCCAAACAATGATAAAGAAAAAAACAAAACTCAACAGGGTAATACGGAAAAGGGGCGGGATGATAAAAAAATAGAAAAAACAGAAACAGGTACGGGTATCGGTCCAGGTGCAGGTACAGCAGCAACAGGAGCAGCAGAAGCAACAGCAACAGCAGCAATGGCAACAAATGAAGCAAATGAAACAAATGAATCAATAGGAACGATAGCAGTAACAGAAGCGACAACAACGGCGACAGCAACAAATGAAAAGGAAACCCCCGGCACCCTAGTTATACATTTTATCGATGTCGGCCAGGCAGACAGCATTTTAATTAATACCGGCTCGGCTGCAATGTTAATTGACGCAGGAAACAACGCAGATGCCGAGCTCGTGGTCAATTACATAAAGGAGCAAGGCATAAAGGAATTTGAATATATTATTGCAACCCACCCCCACGAAGATCATATTGGGGGGCTGGATGCAGTTATTAATACTTTTGACGTGAAAAAAATCATTATGCCAAAAGCACAAAGCAGTACGAGAACTTTTGAAGACCTGCTTATTGCAATATCCAATAAAGGGTTAAAAATAACTTCACCGGCAGTCGGGACAAGGTATTCACTTGGAGAAGCAGAATTTACAATACTTGCCCCGAACAGTCAAAGCTATGGCGATACAAATGACTATTCCGTGGTTATAAAAATATTGTTTGATAAAACAACATTTTTATTAACGGGAGATGCAGGTGTCGTATCCGAAAGAGAAATGCTTTCAAAAGGGTTTGACCTGAAATCGGACTTGTTGAAAGTTGCACACCATGGAAGCCGCTATTCTAATTCAGCAGAGTTTTTAAAAGCAGTCAGCCCCACGAATGCAATAATATCAGTTGGAAAAGATAATCCTTATGGCCATCCGGCCCCGGAAACAATCGAAAGACTTGTCAAGGCAGGGGTCCAAGTTTATAGGACAGATGAATCAGGAACAATAGTTGTTACAAGTGATGGAGAAACGATTAAAATAGACAAGAAAACATCGCCTATCAAGGAACAAGCACCTCCGAAGGCGACAACCGCAGAAGCAGAAGATCTTACGCAAAAAGAAGAACCTGTACAACAAGATGATGAAAAAGAAGACATTGAAAAAGAAGACATTGAAAAAGAAGAATTGACAGGCGTATATATCGGGAATAAAAACACAAAGAAGTTCCATAAACCTAGCTGCAATTCATTGCCGGCGGAAAAGAACAGGGTTTACTTTAATACAAAGGAAGAAGCCGTAAGTGCCGGCTATCAACCCTGTAAAATATGCGAGCCATAACCGGATTTAAATTGCATGGTGAAGGTTGCAATGTGATTTAAATTACCTGCATTAAGCATTAAGCATTAAGATAATTACCAGGGGTACAAAATGGAAAACATGCAATTATGGGAGGTATGAATAAAGTGCGTTTAATAATTGATAGATTTGAGGGAGACTTTGCCGTGTGTGAAAACGAAAATAGGAAAATGATAAATATTGAAAAATCAAAGCTTCCAAGAAGAGCAAAAGAGGGCTCTGTACTAATTATTAAGGCTGATAAAATAGAACTAGACCATGGTGAAACAGAAAATAGAAAAGCCCGGATAAGAAAAATGATGGATTCTTTGTGGGAATGA
>JAAZDH010000313.1 GCA_012512865.1 Clostridiaceae bacterium
GGTATATGCAGCATCATCCATAATTATGCAGCAATACAATATCTGTCCATATGGCTTGTTTTGAAATAAGCGAAAATCTAAGAATAAGTGAGAAAATGAAAGAAAAATGAAGATTTATTAGGGAGGTTGGAATTTATGTTGTCATTTAGGGATGTATTTAAGTCAAGTTTCTTTGAAAAAGCAGCTGAGTTTTCCATTTTGGACGTGGTGCTTGCAATGCTTCTTGCTTTTGCCATCGGCCTGTTCATTTTTTATGTTTACAAGAAAACTTTTGCAGGTGTCATGTACTCAGCGTCATTTGGTGTTTCCATCATGGCCATGACCATGATTACAACCCTTATTATCCTTGGAGTAACATCAAACCTTATTTTATCACTTGGCATGGTAGGTGCCTTGTCCATTGTCCGTTTTAGGGCGGCAATCAAGGAGCCACTTGACATTGCGTTTTTATTCTGGGCAATTTCGGCAGGTATTGTCATTGGTGCCGGACTGATCCCGCTTGCTATTATCGGGTCAATTTTCATTGGGATTATGCTTCTTGTTTTTGTCAACAGGAAAAGCAGCGACACTCCATATATCATAGTGCTTAACCTTGAGAGCGAAAAGGCGGAGAATGATTGCATGGAGTTAATTAAGGGAAAGACCAGGAAAAGCTTAATCAAGTCAAAAACTGTTTCGCAAAACGGCATTGAGATTACGGTTGAAGTACGTCTCCTGGATATGTCGGCAAAGCTCCTCAATGAATTGCTGGCAATAAACGGGGTAAACAATGCCTGCCTTGTAAGTTATAATGGAGAATACGCCAATTAAGTATTTAAGCGAGTTGCAGTAGCCGTTAAGAAGTATTTTAAAATCGAGGTGAAAGCATGGTAAAGAGTGATAAAATAAATATAATCGTAGCGGCAGCAGTGTTTTTCGCCTTGATAACCAGCATTGCCCTTGTGGCAATTGGTAATATACAAGCGAAAAGCGGCAACCTGAAAAGCGAGCCGGCATACGCGACCAAAATCTTTGGTGCCGACATTATTTCCATTAATATTATCGCGGATGAGGATGATTGGAAGGAAATGCTATCCAATGCAATGAGCGAGCAATATATAATGGTCGACGTTATTATTAACGGCAAGAAAGTCCAAAATGTCGGCATACGCCCGAAGGGAAACTCGAGCTTGACCCAGGTGGCAAGGTCCAACAGCAACCGGTATAGCTTTCGCCTGCAGTTTGATGAATATATCAACGGGCAGACCTGCTTTGGGCTTGATAGCCTTGCACTCAACAATATGCTCGGGGATTACACCTACATGAAGGAGTATGTTTCCTTTGAACTGATGCATGAAGCGGGTGTGGATGCCCCTTACTTCGGCTTTGCGGATATCAAGGTAAACGGTGAAAGCTGGGGCCTGTACCTTGCGGTGGAGCTGTATAATGACAGCTATGAGCGGTGCGTTTCCGGGGATGAGACAGGCATGCTTTACAACGTAAAAAGCATGGATATGGGCAATAATGATTATGTCAACAATTGGTTAGGGGGGCAACGGGAAAACGCCCCGGGGATACCAGGCATTCAAAACAGGGACATGCAAGTTCCGGGAATGCAAAACCCCCGTACGCAAAACCCGGGAATGCGAAATCCTGGCATACGAAACCCAGGCATGCAAAGCCCGGATATACAAAACCCGGGAATGCAGGAACCGGGCATACAAGATCCGGATGTCCAAAACCCGGGAATACAGGAACCGGGTATGCAAAACCCAAGAATGCAGGTTCCAAATATACAAAACCCGCGTACGCAAAACCCGGGAATGCAAAATCCTGGTACAGAAAACCCGGATGTGCAAAACCCGGGTATTCAAGATCCGCGTGTGAGCGGTGTTAGACCCCAAGTACCCTTTGGCGGACAAGATAACGCCATGAATAGAAACCTTGGAGTTAGGGGCGGATGGGGCAGTTCGGGAGGCAGCCTTGAATATATAGGTGATAACATCGAAAGTTACGGTGCCATTTTTAACAATGTAGTAGGTAAGGGGACGGAGAAGGACTTTCAGCGTGTTATTGAGGCTTTAAAAGCACTTTCCGAGGGCAGGGACCTGGAGACTTACTTTGATGTTGACAAGATCCTGCGCTATCTTGCCGCCCACACCATTGTTGTCAACCTGGATAGTTACAGCTCCGGCATGGCGCAAAATTACTATATATATGAACGCGATGGCAGGATTACCATCCTGCCGTGGGACTACAACCTTGCGTGGGGCGGTTTTCAAAGCGGAAATGTATCTTCCGTGATTAACTTTCCCATCGACACTCCTGTAAGCGGCGTTGAAATGTCAAGACGTCCGCTGATAGGTAAGCTTTTTGAAAACGAAGAATACTTGGAGCGGTATCATGCTTACTTACAGCAGCTGATTGATAACTACTTTGCAAACGGCAAATTTGAAGAAAAAATCAAGGAGCTTGATGCCCTGATTTCTGATTATGTAAAAAATGACCCAACTGCCTTTTGCGCCTACGAGCAGTACAAGGCTGCCGTTTCGGCCTTTATTACCCTTGGGAATCTCCGTGCCCAAAGCGTGCAGGGCCAGCTTGATGGTACTATCCCTTCTACCACGGCAGGACAAAATGCAAACTCCTCTAAACTCATATCTTCAGGGGATTTGAGACTATCCGACCTGGGCAGCATGATGGGCGGAAGAGGCGGCGATAACATGGGTTTCCCCTGGGGAATGGGGGGCTGGCAGTTCGGGGACATGCCGCAAGCGGGTGGGCAAGTAACTCCTCCTGGCGGGCAAAGGACTGCTCCAGGTGAACGGGAAATACCTGCTGGAGGGCAGCAAGGTGGTTTGCCTGGCGGGCAAGGAGCTCCTGGTGACGGACAAAGGACTTCTCCGGGTGAACAAGTAATTCTTCCCGGTGAACAAAGAGTTTTCCCAGGTAATTTCGGCAGGATTATAGAGGGAAGAGAAAATAATAATACTCCGAATCGCCTGGTTGCCCCCTTCCCGGCAGGGCTTTCTGCTGCTCAAGGGTTAAGAACTTACAATCTGGTTCTCATGGTTGTCCTGTCAATTTTGCTGGTTGCTGCCATATTGTTTGCCGCGCGGTTTAAAAGAAGCTATTGAATGCAGAAGCTGCAAGGTTAGCAAGCAAAATTTCGTATAACTTTAACTAAGCAGCAATTTTATGGTAGAATTGAGCACAGGTAAGAATATTTGAAAAGCTGCTAAAACATTCGAAAAATGCTGGAAAAGGGATGACAGAAGAATGGCTAAAATCCTGATATGTGACGATGAAGCAGGGCTTCGCGCGGTGATAAAGCGTTATGCTGTTTTTGAGGGGCACGAGGTTATGGAAGCAGGGGATGGCATGGAAGCAATCCGGCTTTGCCGAGAAAATACCTTTGACATAATTATCATGGATATTATGATGCCTGAATTGGACGGTTTTTCCGCGGTGAAGGAAATCCGCAAATTCTCTGACACCCCGATAATCATGCTGTCAGCCCGTGGAGAGGAGTACGACAAGGTGTTGGGCTTCGAGCTTGGGATTGACGATTATGTTGTAAAGCCGTTTTCTTCAAAGGAAATAATGCTCAGGATCAATGCCATTTTACGCAGGGTTGAGAAAAGCAAACCTGCAAGAACAAACGAGGAGGGGCATGTCATCTACGAGAAGGATGGCCTCAAGGCGGATATGAAGGCGTACAAGGTGTTTATTGACGGGGTGGAAGTGGACATGGCTCCCAAGGAATATGACCTTTTATTTTTCCTGATACGAAATAAAAACATCGCCGTGCCAAGGGAAAGGATAATGGCCGAAGTATGGGGTTTCTACTACTTTGGAGATGACAGGACGCTGGATACCCAAATGAAACTGTTGCGGAAATCCCTAGGTCCCTATGCACATTTTATCAAAACCCTCCGCGGATTGGGGTATAGGTTTGATGGATAGGTTTTCGATGAAAAGTATGATGAGAAATATTTTGATGTGTAAGCTTAAAAACATGATGATGAACAAACTTTCAAGGGACAGGATTAAATTGCAATGGAAAATATTCATCTTTCTCCTGGGGTTTTGTGTTTTACTTCTGGCAATCCTGTGGATGTTCCAGACAGTGTTTTTAAGCGATATGTACAAATTTGTCCGTAAAATGGAGATAGAGAAAGCTATTTCATTGGTGGAGAAAAATATCAACAGCCCTGAGCTTGAAAATATAATATACGAGCTTGAAACGGCCAAGGAGATAATTGTAAGACCGACAAAGGATTTTGCCCCGCCGACTCCCCCTTCCCCGCCCAGTCCTGGCCCCGTCAGGCACAGCCGCAGGCCGGAAACGATTACAAAGGTCCACGATTATGTTTTAAACGATGGCAACAGGATTTCTCTTACATTTTATGCGATGATAACCCCGGTTGATTCAACAATATCTACCCTTCAAATGCAACTTGTTATTATTACGGGGATTATGGTGATTCTTGCAATTATGCTTGCAATCATCGTATCAAAACGAATATCAAATCCCATAGTGAAAATTAACCAAAGTGCAAAGGTGCTGGCAAGGGGTAACTATGGAACTGAATTTCACGGAACCGGCTACCTGGAGATAAAAGAATTGTCCGATACCTTGAATACTGCTGCCGGGGAACTTTCCAAGGTTGAACGGTTGCGCCGCGAGTTGATAGCAAATATTTCCCATGATTTGCGGACACCCTTGGCTTTCATTTACAGCTATGCCGAGATGATGCACGATTTCCCCGATGAGGTTACACCCGGGCAATGCCAGATTATCATGGATGAGGCAAAGCACCTTACCTCCCTTGTAAACGACATGCTCGATATTTCGCTCCTAGAGGCAGGCGCAACAAAACTTAACAAGGCAAATTATAACCTGACGGAAAGCTTGAGAAAAACTGTCAGCCGTATGAATGAACTTATTAAAAAAGATGGCTACAAGATTGATTTCGAGTATGACGAAGATGTCCAGGTATTGGCCGATGAAGTAAAAATTACCCAGGTATTTTACAACCTCCTGCTTAATGCGATCATGCATAGTGGTGATGACAAGGCCGTGCTTGTGAGGCAAATAAAAAAATGGAATGCTGTCAGGGTAGAGGTAATCGATCATGGGGAAGGCATCAAGGAAAGCGACCTGCCTTACATATGGGAGCGGTACTACAAGGTCGACAAGAAACATAGAAGACCTATAATGGGTACAGGACTTGGCTTGTCGATCGTTAAAAAAGTTATCGATTTGCATGGAGGTGAATGTGGGGTCGAATCCGAGGAAGGAAAAGGTAGTGTTTTTTGGTTCCAGGTAGCATTGAGTGACATTCATTGAGTGATATGATGAAAATGTGACGGGTAGAACATATATCAAGGAGATGCAGCTTGGAACATGCAAGGCTGTTGAACCAGGAAATAATTGTCAGAACTTATGGTGCAGCAAGGATGCATCCCCGAACATGGTACGGTTGAAGAGAAGCTTGGTTTAGGCTATAATACAAGCAGAAAAGGTTCAAACAGGAAATACACGGAGAGGTAAAACGTGGACAAGAACGAAATTGCCGTCATTTTGAACGAGATTGGGATGATGCTTGAAATAAAAGGCGAGAGCTTCTTCAAGGCAC
This sequence comes from Clostridiaceae bacterium, assembly GCA_012512865.1. Lineage (GTDB taxonomy): Bacteria > Bacillota > Clostridia > Acetivibrionales > DUMC01 > Ch48. The sequence continues at coordinate 5,622 of JAAZDH010000313.1, forward strand.
AGGCATATTATGAAGCAGCACGGGCTATAGTGCTAATGGAAGAGGATATCACCGTGTTGGTAAAGGAAGACAGGCTGAAGGAGTTCAAGGGGTTTGGAAAGGCCTTGTCCCGGAAAATCGGGGAGCTTGTGAATACAGGGCGGCTTGGATACTACGAGGAACTTAAGAAGGAGGTGCCGCCGGGTCTCCTGGACATGTTAAAAATCCCGGGGCTGGGTCCCAAGAAAGTCAAAGCTTTATACGAAAACCTGGAGATAACGACCATAGGTGAGCTGGAATATGCCTGCCTTGAAAACAGGCTTGCAAAGCTCAAGGGTTTTGGAGATAGAACCCAGCAGAAGGTCTTGGAAGGTATCAAGAATCTCAAAAAATATGAAGGGCAATACCATTATCCCCATGCAAAAAGCCTGGCAGAAGAAATCATTAAAACGCTTAAAGAAAGCAGCGCGGTGATAAGGTGCAGCGAAGCCGGGAGCTTGAGGAGAAGAAAAGAAACCGTGAAGGATATTGACATCCTGGTAAGCAGCAACAATGCCAACGCGGTCATGAATATTTTTGTTTCCCATCCCCTTGTAATGCAGGTTGTTTCAAAGGGTGCCACCAAATCGTCGGTTTTGCTTAAGGGCGGGATTGCGGCAGATTTGAGAGTTGTAGATAACAGGGAGTACCCCTATGCGCTGCATCATTTTACCGGGAGCAAGGAGCACAATGTTGCATTAAGACACATTGCCAGGCAGAAAGGCTTGAAAATTAATGAATATGGCATTTTCAGGGACGAGGAGCTGGTAAGGTGCGAAACGGAGGAAGATATATTCAAGGTTTTTAGGATGAGCTACATACCACCCGAGCTTCGTGAAAACAACGGGGAGTTGGAAGCGGCGAAAGAAGGCAGGTTGCCCGAATTAGTAGAATATAAGGATATAAAAGGGGTATTCCATGTCCATACATTGTATGGGGACGGTATAAATACGGTAGAAGAGCTGGCCGAGGCTTGCATCAAAAAAGGGTACTCGTACCTTGGAATTGCCGACCACAGCGAATCCGCATACTATGCAGGGGGCTTAAGCGAAGAGGATATCAAGGTACAACACGAAGAAATTGATGAACTGAACGAGAAATACAAGCATAAAGGCTTCAGGATATTGAAAGGGGTAGAACTGGACATTCTTCCCGACGGCAGCGTGGATTATGATGACAGGGTGCTGTCATGGTTTGATTTCACCATTGCTTCGGTTCATTCGGCATTGGGTATGGACGAGGACAGGATGACAGAGAGGGTAATAAAAGCCTTGAAGAACAAGTACGTTACAATACTCGGACATCCTACCGGAAGGCTGCTGTTGTCCCGGGAACCTTTTAAGATAAATATAAGTGAAATAATCAAGACGGCAGCGGAGGAAAAGGTAATTCTTGAAATAAACGCAAACCCGTACAGGCTCGACCTTGACTGGAGGTACTGTAAAGCTGCAAAGGAAGCAGGCTGCAGTTTTGTAATTTCACCCGATGCCCATTCTATAGACGGCATAGACGATATCCAGTATGGCGTTAACGCAGCGAGGAAAGGATGGCTTGAAAAGAAGGACATTGTTAATACTGCCCATGTCGGCGAATTAAGAAGGTATGCACGTTTTGTCAACTCATTGATTAAATAATAGAAAAAGGTTATAATTAACTAAACTAAGATGTTTAAGAGTGATAAAATATGTCATAGGATAATAATATTTCAAAACAACGTTTTGATTGGAGGAATTGTTATATGATGTCCCAAAATATTAGACCCAAACCAAAAATAGAATGTGCGCTGGATAAAGATTTTCGTCCCGCCTCACTTGAAAACAGGGTTTTCCTTAAGGCCGTGGAGGAGTCGAAGGAAGGAGTTCCGCTTGCGATTGCAATGGAGCGTGGGGACGGCCTTATATCCACATATTACACCAAGGTGTTTCCCGATAGTTCTCCAAGTTCGAGACTGAACTACCTTTATGTTGAGCGCCTTGTAAAAACCCTTCTATGGGTAAGGGGAGGTTGGAAAATTACTATTGGAGGCCCGGCGAGTATTGGGAGTTATATAAAAAAGGCGTATTCCGAAGGGGGAATAAGGGAATTTGACTGGAAATTCATGGGCAATGTATATGAAAAACCGTTTACCGTAGAGATTACGGAGTATGACAAGGTGCCGGCCGAAAAGGAAAAATCAAAACCGGTAGGACGCCACATGGATGGCTGCCGCATAGGCTTTGATGCGGGCGGAAGTGACCGGAAAGTATCGGCTGTTATTGACGGGGAAGCCGTCTTCAGCGAGGAGGTCATTTGGCATCCAAAGCTTAACAGCGATCCGGATTATCACTATAACGAGATCCTTGCTGCCATGAAATCTGCTGCAGCCCATATGCCGCGTGTTGATGCGATAGGGGTAAGTTCTGCGGGTATTTACATAAATAACAGGGTGAAGGTTGCGTCACTGTTTATAAAAGTGCCGGAAGACCTGTTCGAGAAGAAGGTTAAGAATATATATATTAATATAGCAAAGGAAATAGGTGATGTGCCGATAGAAGTTGCCAATGACGGTGATGTGACAGCCCTTGCAGGGGCAATGGAAATCGGGGACAATAGTGTGCTGGGCATAGCGATGGGCACCAGTGAAGCAGGAGGGTACGTGGATTCCAGGGGAAACATCACCGGGTGGTTAAACGAGCTTGCCTTTGTACCTGTGGATTACAACTCCCTTGCAATGGTTGACGAATGGTCTGGCGATTATGGCTGCGGGGTCAAGTATTTTTCCCAGGATGCCGTAATAAAGCTTGCTCCTGCAGCGGGAATACAGCTTGACGACGCACTTACACCCGCGGAAAAGCTGAAATATGTCCAGGAACTGATGGTAAAAGGTGATGACAGGGCAGTAAAAATATTCGAAACCATTGGTTGTTATTTGGGGTATGCAATGGCGCATTACGCGGATTTCTATGATTACAGGCATCTCCTGGTCCTTGGGCGTGTTACGTCGGGAGAAGGCGGAAACATTATAGTTGACATTGCCCGCAAGGTATTGAAAGCGGAATTCCCCGAGCTGGCTGAGAAAGTCAAGATGCACCTTCCTGATGAAGCAAGCAGGAGAGTGGGCCAGTCGGTGGCAGCAGCCAGCCTGCCCGAAATTAAGAAGAAATAGAAATAAAGGAAAGATAAAAATAAAAAATAAAGATAATCAAGAATAATAAAGATAATAATGACAATAAAAGGGAGTGGAATAGGGCATGAAACTTATCAACGAAGGGGCTGAAATTTTCGTACCAGACGGAAAGCCAGCCGGGGAGGCTTTAAAAAGAACTACGCACATGGGAATTTCAGCTCACCAGGACGATATCGAAATAATGGCCTATGACGGGATTCTCAAGTGTTTTGGGAGAGATGACCGCTGGTTCCTCGGGGTTGTTGTTACAAATGGGGCGGGAAGCCCGCGTGACGACCTGTATGCTTCATATACTGACGAACAAATGCGCCTGGTAAGAAAAAAAGAGCAGAAAAAGGCTGCTTTTGCAGGGGAATATACTGCGGCTGTTTTACTAGATTATACCAGTTCGGCCGTGAAAGATCCAGGTAATCGTGACGTGGTGGAGGAGATAAAAAAACTGGTTGAGGTTGCAAGACCGGAAGTAATTTATACGCATAACCTTGCTGATAAGCATGATACCCATGTGGCAACAGCAATCAAGGTGATAAAGGCCTTGGGGGAATTGCCCGGGGATGTCCGCCCGGGGAAGCTTTACGGGTGTGAAGTTTGGAGAGGTCTTGACTGGGTTAATGACGATGAAAAAGTCATGTTTGATGTTTCGGGCCATCCCAATATAGCTGCTGCCCTCGTTGAAGTCTATGATTCCCAGGTGTGCGGGGGTAAGAGGTATGACCTTGCAACGGCTGGCAGAAGGCTTGCCAATGCTACGTATGCGGCATCCCACGGGGTAGATGTGGCTTCGGCCATCACTTATGCCATGGATTTAACCCCGTTGATAGAAGATGAAAGTATCGATATATGCAAATATGTAACTGATTATATTGAAAGGTTTAAGAATGATGTAAGCAAGAGAATAATTGCCCTAACCAAGGCTGATTGACCAAAGCTTGTTGATCAAGGTTGGGTGAACAAGGTTGATTGAGAGGTATGGTAACGCTCAAAAAATAAGTTAAATGAATTTGTCAAGTTAGCAAGTTAATTTTTATTCACATGTAAGGTGGAGGAATAATTGATGCTAAAAAACCACGTTAAAAGCGGTTTGAAAGTTTTCGGAAACTATGTGGCTGCACTACTGATTTATGTAATTTTGCTCTATACGTTTATGGCGATAACAGGTGAGAGTTTTACTACGTGGTTGCCGTTATATTCAATAATCATGTTTTTAATCATGGCAATGATGCTGTACACGGATCTTTGGCATTTAGCGGTAAAAGAAAAACGGCCTCAATACAATTTGAACCCATATCCGCTGAAAGGCCTTGTAGTAGGATTGATTGGAGTTGTACCGCTGGTATTGATTACAGTATTAGAGCATTTGATAACCTTTAATGATGAAGTGTTCAATACTCTAAAAACAAGAATAACAGATGGCGTATTGCTGGGTCCGTTGTATTTCATAATAGCATTGCTCGGGAAGACAACACTTTCTTATGCTGTTGCCCTGTTAGCTGTACCACTGTTATCCATGCTTGGGTATATGCTGGGGCATTATGATATTCAAATAAGAAGAAAGCTTGGGTTGAAAAAAGAAGTGGTTTATGAAAAGAAGCAGGAACTCTCGCCTTGGAACCCGGCAAGAAAACTTGATGATGAAGGTAAGAAGAAAAAGAGTAAGAACAAAAAAAGGTATTAGCATGGTTTTAAAAAAGTGCGTTAGAGAAGCTTTTAAGAGATAACCAGGCATATATTAAACACCTCCCTGAATAATAATATAAAGAAAAGTAATACCGGAAAAAATATTCGGGGATGATGTTATATGATACTGGTACTAAGAAAAAGCAGTGTTGTATTGGTATGCCTTATTTTTACCTTGCTGCTGGCTATATACAGCTTAAATGTCGGTATTGATGATACGGCCGGCAGATTAGAAAATAATGGTGTACCTGGCAATGATTCCATGGCTGTCCTGAAAGAAGTAAGCGGGCAAAAAACCATAATTGTCGACCCGGGCCATGGAGGGGAAGATCCCGGGGCGGTTAGCGATTACAGCGGCATGAAGGAGAAAGATTTAACCCTTAAAATTGCCTTTATGCTGAAGGAAATACTTGAGAAAGACAACTACAAGATAATTATGACCAGGACGGAAGACATACTTGAATACGAGGTTGGAACGACGAGTATTTACGAGAAGAGGAAACAGGATTTGTTGAGAAGAAAGAAGATAATGGATGAAAGCGCTGCGGATATAGTTGTAAGCATACATCTCAATAAATTCCAGGAAGCACAATATTACGGGGCGCAAGTTTTTTATCCTCCCGAATCAAGTGAAAGCCAAAAACTTGCCGTTTACATACAAAAAGCCTTGAAGGAGCATGTTGACCCTACAAATAAAAGAGAAGCATTAGTAAAGGAGCCGCCGAAAGGGCAAAAACCGATAGTGATTTTAAGGGACTTGAAAACACCGACGGTAATAGTGGAGTGCGGCTTTATGTCAAACCCGGAGGAAGAGAGGAAGCTTAGGACCGAGGAATACCAGCTGAAAATAGCGGAAGCCATTTATAAGGGGATAAAAAACTATTTCAAGGAGAAATGAGGGAGGGAACAAATGAGTTTGAACAAGGACGGTTTAAACAAAAAAATATCAATAGCTGTAATAAGGCGTTTGCCCAGGTATTACAGGTATTTGGCGGATTTATTGAGAATGGATATAACCCGCATATCTTCAAAGGAATTAAGCCAGAGAATGGGTATCACAGCCTCTCAAATCAGGCAGGATTTGAATTGCTTTGGCGGATTCGGGCAACAGGGTTACGGGTACAACGTGGAATTATTATACAGGGAAATTGGAAACATACTTGGTGTGAGTGACAGGTTTACAACAATAATTATCGGTGCCGGCAATATGGGCCAGGCATTGGCCAACTATGAAAATTTTGAAAAGCGGGGATTTACGCTAATAGGCATCTTTGATATAAATCCCCAAATAATAGGGAAAAAAATTAGAAACGTGGAAATAAAGCATATGAACGAGATGGATGATTTTTGCAGGGATAACCATGTGGATATAGCAATACTCACCGTTCCGTACCAGAATATCCCGGAAGTGGCAAAAAAGGTTGCTTCCCTGGGAATAAAGGGCCTTTGGAATTTTTCGGCGATGGACTTAAAACTGTCTTATGATGACATAATTATTGAAAATGTACACTTGAGCGACAGCCTTATGGTCCTGGGATACAAGTTGAATGAGAGAAGAAAGGCCGAGGAGACCAAGAAGGCAGAGGAAGCCAGGAAGTCGGAGGAGGTAAGGGAAGCCGGGGAAGCCAAAAAGGCAGAATAAACACAAAAGGCGGAAAAAGCAAAAAGGTAAAAGCAGGCGGGAAGTCCGGTTAGATGCGTTTATACACCTTGTAACCCGCACTTTGCAGCAAATCAAATGCCTTGTTCAAACTTTCATTCCTGTCAAACGTGATAATCAGGCAGCCTTGTTCAAACTCCCTGTTGTGCGATACGTTTATATTTTTTATATTTATATTGTTTCTACCCAGCAAGGTGGTAATTTCACCTATAATA
>JAAZDH010000314.1 GCA_012512865.1 Clostridiaceae bacterium
AAATACGAAAATATCCCCATTTAATGAACTTTAAAGATTTAGAAATGGCAAAGCTTGACATAGCTGAAAAGGTCGAGCAAATTATATCTGATAATAACTTGATATCTATTTGCAGTGTTGGTGTTGATTCAATAAATATAATCTTAAATTCTAAAAATAAGAATATTGATGTTATTCCTTATACTATTAAGCTTATTAACTATATTAATAATAATCTTAATTTTCAAGCAAATATAAGCATTGGAAACGCTTATCCAGGTTTTAGCAGCATATGTACTTCTTTTTCCGAGGCAGAGATGTGCATAAAATATTCCTATATTTACCCGGAAAAAAATATCTTTACCACCAGTGAAGCTATAAACTGGGAAATGAATTCACGTGAAACATTACGTATACTTTTTATATTTTGAAAAGTGGCTTCAATATTGCAAAATTGGCTGTTACTTTAACTCCCCTGTCATTTTCAAATAATACGATTGTCAATATGTTCTATTGTCTCCATTGACAACTGCAAAAAAAATGTATACTATATGTATACTATATATACTAAATTATTTATTTGGTACATATTATAAAGGCATATTTTGAAAATCAGGGGGGAATATTATGCAAGCAACAGGCAGCAATAGCAATAATATGCCACCGGTTTCAGAAACGTTGTTAATCCCTTTGGTGGCAAGAGCCAAGGAAATGGCAAGGAACAACCCTATTATTTCAGACAAGAAATCCATGGAAATTATCAGTAAGATAGATACCACTGGTAAGGTGATTGATGGCGGTGAAATATCAACACACGGTATTTTAGCCCGTACAAAAATCATTGATGATGAAGTAAAAAATATTCTATCTAAAAATCCGGATACTACCATTATCAACCTTGGAGCAGGGCTGGACACACGAATATGCAGGGTGTATAACGGCATTTTAAAGTGGTATGACCTGGATTTACCCGAGGTTATTTCCATCCGGCGGCAATTTTTCACTGAAAATGAGCGTATCCGGTTTATTTCAAAATCTGTCCTGGATGCTGCATGGGTTAATGAAATAAACACATCGGAAAGCTCCAATATAGTGATTATTGCCGAGGGCCTGCTTATGTACTTCACGGAAGAAAACGTTGCATTTGTCCTTGATATATTATCTAAACACTTTGCAGGTGCACATATGTTTTTTGATGTCGTCCATACCTTCTTCATAAATAAAAAGATAAGCAGTACATTTTTATGGGGAATTGAGCAGGCAAAAGACATTGAGAAACTGAATGCAAGAGTCAAATTAATCAGGTCTTGGAGTACCGGGGATCTTCTAAAGGAACGTCAGCCCTTGTTTTTGAGAATATTTAATATCCTGCCTTCTACAAGGAATAGGAGTCAAATTCTGCATATTGAATTTGCCCGGCAGGACAAATAATTGAATTACTAGGCATAATGCACTATAGAAATACATACCAAACATAATATATTATTGAGTCACCTGGCAAAATTCGTAATAAAACTGACTGGCTGGATGCACAATAGAATTACCCGGCGGAATGCATAATAGGCACGGGATAAGGAGGTTTCTCATGCCACGGTTTAGCAAGAATGAAAAAGAATTTATTCGCAATAAGCTTCTTAAAGAAGGAGAGCGATTATTTGCCACTCATGGAATAAAAAAAGTGACAATTGATGACCTGGTGGAAGCGGTTGGGATAGCTAAAGCTTCATTTTACAAATTCTATGAGAGCAAAGAATATTTATATTTGGACATTGTTCAAGGTATCCAGAAAAAAATCTTTACGGAGCTGGAATCAATCCTGGATTCCAATGTCGATTTGCCAGGCAGGGAGCGTGTCCGGCAAACGTTCAGCGCTATGTTTAAAATGATGTTATGTTATCCTATACTGGCCCAAATTGATATGAGTACAGTAAAACTGATTGCCCGCAAGGTTTCAAAGGAGAGGTTGTCGGTTTTGGAAGGGCAGAATATTGACGCCGTTCGAGCCCTGCATAATCACGGTATCAATTTTTCCTGCGACATAAAGACGGCATCTTATGTATTCCAGGCTCTTTATCACTGTTGGATATATTTGCAGGACAAAAACATAGATGTTCAAACATCTGTAATAGATATTCTTTTCAGCGGAGTTATAAACCAGATTGTTGCGGATTGATAGGTAGCAACAATTACATTTCCGCATTTAACAGCCAGAAATTAATTGAAGTACTGCCAATATTGAGAGGTAACAACAAAACAGTTTCATATGCCCGTTCCAAATATAAAACAGGCTCTTTGATTGTCTTGGATGAGCCAAACGCTGCCGTCGATGCGGAATACGAGATTGAAATG
>JAAZDH010000315.1 GCA_012512865.1 Clostridiaceae bacterium
AGGTGAGGTAAGAGCTCACCAGCGGCCAGGCAACTGGTCCGGCTTAGAAAACCCCATCCGGAGCAACACCGCGTAAGGGATGCTAAGATGGCCCGTCGTTTCCCAGGTAGGTGGCTTGAGCCATGCAGCAATGCATGGCCTAGATAGATGGTTGCCTAATACAGAACCCGGCTTACAGGTTTACTCAAATAAAAATACAGGACTTAAAGGGAGTTAATCGCCCTTTAAGTCCTGTATTTTTGTCTTACGATGTCCATACCCAAGAAATCATGATGAATGTGGCTTCCTGGAGCTGTTACCAACCTGGTATCTGCTTATTCTATTTTGAATGTACTAATTTCATTCATAAGCTTATTTGCAGCTTCATTTAATTCTTTTGTAAAAGAGGCCAGTTCTTCTATGCTGGATACCTGTTCCTCTATTGAAGCTGTAACTTCCTGGGAATAAGCAGCTGTTTGCTGTGAAACTGCAGAAATATTCTGTATGGCAGAAAGGGCTTCTTCCTTGTTTTTTTCCATTTCAGAAATGGAATGCATAATCTGGCCTATTTTTTGGAAAAGCAAATCCATGGATGAGGTTATGTTCCTGAAAACTGCAGAAGTGTTTTCAACGGCAGCTTTTTGCGAACCTATTATACCTCCAGCCATCGTTGCTTTTTCAACGGTATCAATGGTCTGGGACTGTATTGCTTTTATTAGTGATGCAATCTCGCGGGATGCTGTCATGGTCTGCTCAGCAAGCTTTCTAATTTCGCTTGCAACAACCGAAAACCCTCTTCCCATTTCACCGGCCCTTGCAGCCTCAATAGCTGCATTTAGTGCTAAAAGATTAGTCTGGCTTGCAATTTTTGAAATTACATTTACAATTTCTCCAATGGATTCTGAACTCTTACCCAACGCTTGGACATCCGAAATAATTGTATTTGCAATTTTAACGGTTTCCTCGGATTTATTGGTTAATTCTTCGACAGAAGACATTCCATTTCGAGTTAAACCCAGTGTCTCCCTGGAGAATTCTTCGATCGCCTTGGCATTTTCAGATACATTATTGATCTTGAGAGCCAAATCACTCATTTTCACCGTACCTTGCTCCGCGTCACTTGCCTGGGAGGATGCACCTTGAGATATTTCCTGTATTGCAATGGATATTTCATGGGAAACATGGGAGACTTCCTGGGAAGTATTTGATACAAGGAAGGCAGATTTTGAAACAGCCTGGCTCAAGCTTAAAGTTTGCTTTAATAGCCGCCTCATGTTGGAAATCATGGATGAAATACTGTTCGATAAAAACCCGAGTTCATCCTTTCTATTGGAGCCAATTTCCACGGTAAGGTTGCCTGTCGACGCTTGTTCTGCGACTTGTGCAATTTTATTTATAACTTCTCCGATTCCACCTGTAATAAATGACGCAATTGCAATAGTGGAAGCTACCGAAATAATAACCAACAAGGCGGTTAGTCCGGCAATTCTCCTTGCCGAACCAAGAAGGGATGATTCAGGTATAAGGCTTAACAAGATACAACCTGAATCGCCTATTTTTTGATAAATCAAAATATAACTTGTTGAATTTATGGTCACGGTTGACGAACCGCTTATATTCTCGCCTTCTTTAATTGAATAATAAAAAGGTTGCCTTGTTATATCTATGGCTGATCCGTGTTCATTTTGCTTGCTTGTTTTTATATGGGTATAATCATAACCTTCTGGGCTTAAAAAATGAATTTCGCTGCCCTCACTAAGGTTCATATTTTCAAAAAGCGAATCAAAGATATTAAGGTCGAGTTCTATCAGTATAAGTCCAATTTCTTTCCCATGATCCAGGTCTTTTATAATTCTAACAGCGCTTAACGAGAATTTTTTTTCAGTTTTGACTTCGTCATATACAATTTCGTATAGCTCGCTATTATCACCCAACCATACCATTTTTCCACCTTCTGATAATACCAATTCGTATAGTTTTGTTTTTTTCACATCTTCGTAATCAAAGTCATACTTTACGCCGGATTTTACTGAAAAATACTTGCTTTCATTGCCGATAACCAGGACATTAGAAACATCTTTAGTTGAAAAAGTATGCCTGGAAAATGCGCTCGACGCATCATTGAGAATTTTCACATATTCATAATCTCTCTTGGTTATTTGCCCGTTTTTGTTCGAAAGATAGTCCTGCATATTTTGATCCGTATAGATTTGCATGCATAATGAATCAATGTTTTTAAAAAGCAGTCCTAGGTACTTGGAAGCATGCATCATTGTATCCTCGGTAGTACTCATCGCGATGCTTTTAATGGAATTTGCAGAAGTTGTGTAGGAAATAATTCCCAGCAGGATTG
>JAAZDH010000316.1 GCA_012512865.1 Clostridiaceae bacterium
ACAATAGCCACGAACATGGCGGGACGCGGTACGGATATAATGCTTGGCGGAAACCCTGAATTCCTCGCAAAGCAAGAAATGAGAAAGGCAGGCTACCCGCCGGAGGTAATCAATGAAGCAGAGGGATTTAATGATACAACCGATGAAACAGTGCTTGAGGCAAGAAAGGTTTTCAGGGAATTATACGACAAGTATAAAAAAATAACGGACAGGGAAAAAGAAGAGGTTATCAAGCTGGGAGGCCTTCATATAATCGGTACCGAGAGGCATGAAGCAAGGCGCATAGACAACCAGTTGAGGGGGCGTTCGGGAAGGCAGGGGGACCCGGGCTCCTCAAGGTTTTATATTTCCCTTGAAGACGACCTGATGAGGCTTTTTGGCTCCGACAAGCTTTCGGGAATTGTTGATGCACTGGGGCTGGAGGATGACCAGCCCATAGAGCACAGGATGCTTTCCAATGCCATTGAGAATGCCCAAAAAAGGGTTGAGGGCAAAAACTTTGATATAAGGAAACATGTGCTCCAGTACGACGATGTCATGAACAAGCAAAGGGAGATAATATACGCCCAAAGAAGGAAAGTATTGGACGGGGAGAACCTGAAAGATTACTACATGAAGATGATTGAAAACATAGTGAATCACATGGTTGATGCCTATTGCAGCGAAAGTCCCCATCCTGATTACTGGGATATCGACGGTTTAATCCTGTACATGGAGGGTATTCTCCTGCCAAAAGGTGCAATTAAAATAGAAAGGGAAGAATTTGATTACCTGGACAAGGAAACATTGAAAGAAAGAATAATAGAAAGGGCAAAGGAAGAGTATGAAAAACGGGAGGCGGAACTGGGCTCTGAATTGATGAGGGAGCTTGAAAGGGTCGTATTGCTCAGGGTGGTGGACGAAAAATGGATGGACCACATAGATGCAATGGACCAGTTAAGGCAGGGGATTGGCCTTAGGGCATACGGGCAAAGGGACCCTGTTATTGAATACAAATTTGAAGGACATGAGATGTTTGAAGCAATGATAAGGGCCATACAGGAAGATTCAGCGAAAATTGTTTTAAAATCCAGGATTGACCCCGCCCATGCGCCGAAGAGGGAAAAGGTGGCGGAACCTGTCAGTGCAACTCACAGTGATGAACCGCCAAAACCCATGACAAAGGGGCGGAAGGGCGGGCGAAACGACCCCTGCCCCTGCGGGAGCGGAAAAAAATACAAGAAATGTTGCGGGGCTGAATAAAGCAACATGGACAATAATGAGTAGATAAGGCAATATAGATGATGTATTATGAATAAGCAATATAAAAGAGACAATATGGATGATGTAATATAGCTGGGGTAATAGGAATGATGATATTGGAAGCAATACGGGTGATAACATGGGAAGCAACAAGAGCAATAATATAAAAAGCAATACGGATGATAATGCGGGAAGCAATACGAGTGGTAGCATGACGTACGAAGAAGCGTTGGAATATATACATGGCACGAAGAAACTGGGTTGGAAGCTGGGGCTTGAAAATATAAGAACACTCCTTGGAATGCTTGGCAACCCCCATGAAAAGCTTAAATATGTGCATGTGGCGGGTACAAACGGTAAAGGTTCGACTGTTGCCTTTATAAGCAGCATCCTGGCGAAGGGAGGATATAAAACTGGCATGTTTATATCCCCGTACATCGAGCGTTTTACCGAAAGGATGCAGGTCAATGGAAAAGAGATTGATAAGGATGATTTAGCGAGAATAACAGTAAAAGTAAAATGCTGCGTGGATGAAATGCTTAAAAGGGGGTTGCATCATCCCACGGAATTTGAAATAGTTTCGGCTGTCGGGTTCCAGTATTTTTACGAGATGAATTGCGATATAGTGGTACTGGAAGTGGGGCTTGGGGGAAGGTTTGATTCAACCAACGTGATCAGCACTCCCCTTGTGTCTGTTATTACTTCGATAAGCTACGACCATGCGGATATACTTGGTGACACCCTAGAGAAAATTGCATTTGAAAAAGCCGGTATCATCAAGGAAAATGGTGACGTGGTATTATACCCGCAGGATAAAAGCGTTGAAAAAGTCATTGAGGATGCATGTTATGAAAGGCATTCACGGCTTCACAGGGCAGACTTTGGAAAAATCAAGCCACAGCATTGCAGCATAAAGGGCCAGGTTTTTGATTACAAGGAATATGAAAACCTGGAAATCAAGCTCCTGGGTGAATACCAGCTGAAAAATGCCGCGGTGTCCATCGAGGCATGCAGGGTTCTTGCCGGTAAAGGGTATGAATTAACTGGGGAAATAATAAGGAAAGGGTTGAAAAATGCCAGGTGGCCTGGCAGAATGGAAATTGTCAATCAAGAACCTCTTGTCATGATAGACGGCGCCCACAATGTCGAAGGGGTGAAGGCACTAGCAAAAAACCTTGAGGTGTATTTTCCGGGCAAAAAGAAAATACTAATAATGGGAGTTATGAGAGATAAGGAATATAAGACAATGCTTGAAATAATCGGGCCGTCAGCCGACAAGTTTATCGCCGTGACTCCTCCCAACGAGCGGGCCCTTGGCGCCGGCGAGTTGGCGAAAAATGTGGAGTCCTATTGTAAGAACGTAATAGTTAGTGATACAATAGAAAGTGGTATAAGGACGGCCCTCGATATATGGGACGAGGATTCTATCATATGCGCATTTGGTTCATTGTATTACATAGGAGAGATAAGGCAGTATTTCAATAAGCAGGAAGATAAAACATTAATTGATTTATACATCGACGATTATTAATTGGTGCCAAATTTTAGGAATAAATTGCCAATATTTTGGTGCGAATTATCATAAAATAAACACTGTTGAAAACACTGGTGCCGGGTGTTTTTTAAGGAGGTGAAGTTCCTTGATTGACATCAAGAGCGAACTTAATAAATTTCCGTCTATCAACCTGGACAGCATAGCCAGGATTGATTCCAACATATCCGATGATGTGAGGACTTCCATATTGCTTTATAATAGTGCGTTGCAAAACTTGAAATCCGATAGTGAAGATATCGCCATAATTGAATTGAAAAAGGCGGTGTCCCTGAACCCGGAGTTTTATGAAGCTATAAACCTCCTTGGATTGTGTTATTATTACATGAAGGAATATGAAAAATCTGAAGAGATGTTCGAAAAAGTAGTTAAAGCTGAAAATAATGGTGTCAGGGCATTTAATTATTTAAGGGTTATAAGAGGTGGAGAAGAAAAAACCGGGGATATCGCGGAGAAAAAGAAAGTAAAAAAGAAAAAAAGTACCGTAAAAAGGGTGGAAAGCAGTAGGGATGACAGGCACCAGGGAGACACAAGGCCTGACATGACAAGCATAAGGGGATTTTCCTATACCGGAAGAGGAAAAAGCAACAAGAAAAATGATATTATCAAGTACTTGGCAGGAATCGTTGCCGGCCTTGTCATAGCTTTTATTATAGGAATTCCAGGTATTTTTGGGCCTTGGGACGATGCAGGGGAAAATACCGGCGATATGGAAATTGAAACCGTGGTAGTTGAAAAAAATGAGTACGAGGAGTATAAGGAATATAAGGAAAAATACACCCGGCTTGAAAATGAACATGAAAATTTAAAGAAGGAGCTTGATACGGTAAAAGTTGAAAGGGATTATTACAAGGCGGTTATCAAGCTCTTTGAAATAGAAGCGCTTGCAAATGCGAGGAAATATGAAGAAGCAGCTGATATGCTGGCATCATTCAAGGGTGTACAGTTCACCGGTGCAGAAAAGGAAAAGTATGACAACCTGTTTAACAATATAATGCCAAGGGTGTCAGATGCATTGTACAGCGAGGCATATAATTTATTCCAGGCCGGGAAATACGCCGAATCCCTTGAAAAGTATACGAAAATAACCGAGTATTATGAAAATTATGGAAGAATGGACGTTGTACTTTATTACATGGGAAAGTGTTACCTTGAACTGGGAGATAACGAAAACGCAAGAACAATGTTCTTGAAGACAATAGAGAAGTTCCCGGACAGCGAATATGCCGGGTACTCGAGAAGCAGGCTGGAGGCGTTGTAAAGGAGGAGGGAGGTGGCGTGATGACTTCCCCGGCTAATATGGTCGCTTCAGCTACGGATAGTAATGCTTAAGGCTGGCGAAAAAATCCTACCCGTCACACTCGCCATCCATGGCTCGGGTGACGGCTCGCCGCATCCATGCGGCGAATTACGGATTTTTTCTGGCCTTAAGCACAACTATCCGTATGCTTTGCTCCAATATTAGCCTGAGGAAGTCATCACGCTATGTAGTAAGTATAATGTAGAATGGACTTGGGGTAGTGGGTTGGGATACCCATGTGGCGAGTTACGGATTTTTTTTGGCATTAAATATAACAATACGTACGCCTTGCTCCAATATTAGCCTTAGGAAGTCGTTTTGCCATATTATGCGTCATATAAACTAAATACACCCCAACTTAAACTGCATCAATAAAATAAAACCGCCGGAGGAAACCCAAGGTTTCTCCGGCTTATTAACTTTATAGCTTTAACTGTTTTTTTATTCCGCCTGTCACCTTGGCCTGTAGCCTTGGCACTGGATTAATACATCCCGCCTCCCGGGGGCATTCCTCCGCCCGGAGGTACCGGGGGTTCTTTTTCCGGCAACTCGGCAACAAGGCTTTCTGTCGTAAGAACCATGGAAGCTATGGATGCAGCGTTTTGCAACGCAGACCTTGTAACCTTTGCAGGGTCTACTATACCGGCTTCTATCATGTCAACATACTCCTCGCTTAATACATCATATCCAATTCCTTTTTCACTGTTCTTTACCCTGTCAACTACGATGGAACCTTCCACACCGGCATTTGCTGCTATCTGCCTCATGGGTTCCTCAAGTGCTTTCATAATAATCCTGGCGCCTGTTTTTTCGTCTCCATCCAAGGTATCCAGGAGCTTCTCAACCTTGGGTATTATATTTATATACGCTACACCACCGCCAGGTACTACGCCCTCTTCCACGGCAGCTTTTGTTGCTGCAAGGGCATCTTCTATCCTAAGCTTCTTCTCTTTCATCTCGGTCTCGGTTGCAGCGCCGACATGTATAACCGCAACTCCACCTGATAGTTTTGCAAGCCTTTCCTGCAGCTTTTCCCTGTCAAAGTCCGAAGTGGTCTCTTCAATCTGGGCCTTGATTGATCCTATTCTCTTCTTGATTTCTTCGGGCTTGCCTGCTCCATCCACGATAATAGTGTTTTCCTTGTCAACCTTGACTTGCCTTGCACGGCCCAGTTGGCTTATTTTCACTTCCTTCAGGTCCAGGCCCAGTTCTTCGCTGATAACTTCTCCGCCGGTAAGTATTGCGATATCCTGCAGCATTGCCTTCCTCCTGTCACCATACCCCGGTGCTTTTACGGCAACACAGGAAAATGTGCCCCTCAGCTTGTTTACAATCAGTGTTGCCAAGGCTTCACCCTCAACATCTTCGGCAATAATCACCAGCTTTTTGCCTTGCTGGACTATCTTCTCAAGAATAGGCAGCAAATCTTGAATATTGCTAAGTTTCTTATCCGTAATAAGTATATATGGATCATCCAGGACTGCCTCCATTTTTTCCGTATCCGTAATCATGTACGGGGAAACGTAGCCCCTGTCAAACTGCATGCCTTCCACTACTTCAAGACTTGTTCCCATGGTCTTTGATTCTTCCACCGTGATAACCCCGTCGTTTGTCACTTTTTCCATGGCATCGGCTATGAGTGTGCCAATGACCTCATCATTTGCCGAAATGGAGGCTACCCTGGTTATGTCTTCTTTACCCTTGACTTTGCGGCTTATTTCTTTTATTCCTTCAACCGCGGCTTCTACCGCCTTGGCAATTCCTTTTTTCAATATCATGGGGTTTGCGCCTGCTGCGACGTTTTTCAGCCCTTCCCTTACTATGGCCTGGGCAAGTACTGTAGCTGTTGTAGTTCCGTCCCCTGCAACATCATTGGTTTTAGTTGCGACTTCCTTCACCAGTTGGGCTCCCATGTTTTCAAAGATATCTTCAACTTCTATTTCCTTTGCAATGGTAACACCATCGTTATTAACAGAAGGAAATCCAAACTTTTTCTCAAGAACAACATTCCTTCCTTTCGGACCTAATGTAATTTTAACCGTGTCGGCCAGCTGGTTTATGCCTCTCTCCAAGGCACGTCTTGCCTCTTCTCCAAATATGATATCTTTTGCCATAATGATTATCCTCCTTAAAGATTAAAGTTTTTACTCGACTTTAGCCAGAATATCACTCTGCCTTAGTATTGTATATTCCTCTTCATCAACTTTTACATCCGTACCTGCATACTTGCTGATTATAACCTTGTCTCCTACCTTCACTTCCATCTTTACTTCTTTGCCGTCAACTAGCCCGCCAGGCCCTACTGCAACTACCTCCGCGACCTGGGGTTTTTCCTTCGCCGACCCCGGGAGCACTATACCGCTCTTTGTAGTCTCTTCTGCTTCCATTTTCTTAATAACGACCCTGTCACCCAAAGGCTTTATGTTCATGCTAATACCTCCTGTTCCTGATATTTTTATTTATTTTAAAATTTATTAGCACTCATCTCAAATGAGTGCTAATTCCCATGTTTTATGATAATATATTATTCATTTTCAAATCAAATATGCGATTTTTGCAAAATATAATGTTAATTGGAGTTTTTTGGCCGTTTGCTAAATAATTCCCCTGTTATCTTTGTTTTTCACAGTTTATCTTTATGCAGATTTCACTATTTACCCTTGTTTAAAAGTTTTAATTGGATTCTTCTTTTGCCGGCCTCCTGTTTCTCAGCTCACCGTATATGTCCTCGAGGGTCAATCCCTGTTCCACCATGAGCACGAGCACGTGGTACAGGAAATCCGCTACTTCATACCTCAACTCTTCACGGGACCCGTTCTTGGCCGCTATAATAACCTCGGAAGCTTCTTCTCCAACTTTCTTCAGGATCTTGTCAAGCCCCTTGCTAAAAAGGTAATTTGTATACGAACCTTCCCTTGGATTTACCTTCCTGTCGGCAATTACATTATAAAGCTCCTCCAGTATACCTGCCCCGGCATCATTATGGAGAGTCCTGTAGAAACAAGATTTGTTGCCGGTATGGCATGCCACCCCCAGCTGGGCGACTTTCATCAGCAAGGCGTCGCCATCGCAGTCAAGCTGGATTTTCACAACTTGCTGGAAGTTCCCCGAGCTTTCACCCTTTAGCCACAGCTTATTCCTGCTCCTGCTCCAGTAATGCGCTTTTCCCGTGGATATTGTTTTCTCAAGGCTTTCCCTGTTCATGTATGCCAGCATCAATACCTCGCCCGTCTTGTAGTCCTGGGCAATGGCAGGAATAAGTCCCCTGTCGTCAAACCTTAATTCATCAAGTTTTAATTCACCGGTTAGTTGCCCATTCATGGTCAATTCCTCGTTCAACCTTTCATCCATTATAATCTACCCCAATCTAGTTTATATGCAGTGTATATTAACCTTTCCCCGTTTTTTTGCCCAAGATAAAATTTACAACTTGCCCTATTTGCCTGGTGTACCCTATCTGCTCAATTCAAGCACTGCTCCCAGTTCAATATTCCCGGTATATAGAGCCTTCCCGATGATTACCCCCGATATCCCAAGGCTCTTTAGCTTTTGAACATCTTCCAGGCTGCTGACCCCGCCCGAAGCAATAACTTCCATGCCCACCGCCTCCACCATCCGGCGGATAGCGCTAAAATTCGGGCCAGACAGCATTCCGTCAGTGGAAATGTCGGTATAAATAATCGTGCGCGCTCCCAAGGCCTCAACCCTCCTGGCAAAGTCCACAGCAGCAAGACCGCTTGACCTGGCCCATCCGTCTATGGCTGCAACGCCGTTTTTGGCATCAATTCCAATTGCAATCCTGTCCCCGTATTTTTTTAATGCTTTTTTCACAAACCCCGGGTTTTTTACGGCGGAAGTACCCAGGACCATCCTCCTTATACCCTTTTCCAGGAACATTTCCACTGCAGCCATGGACCTTATTCCGCCGCCCAATTGAACGTTTATCCCCGTTTTTTCCGCTATTTCAAACACCACGGGGGTATTTTGGGATTCACCGGTCCTGGCCCCGTCAAGGTCAACGACATGCAACCATTCCGCACCTTTCTCCTTCCACCGCAATGCAATTTCAACAGGGTTGTCCGAGTAAACGGTTTTCCTCGTGAATTCACCCTGCACCAATCGCACACATTTTCCTCCCATGATATCCACCGCGGGATAAATTACCACTCCTATTCCCCCCCCTGGTATTCTTCACCTGTATTCATGCCGGTATTCACACCGATATTTTCTTCCCGGTTAACTTTTCATAGGCTTCCACGTATTTCGCCGACGTGTTCTCAATAACATAACCGGGCAACACCGGGGCCGGGGGCTTCTTATCCCAACCGATCGACTCCAGGTATTCCCTTAGGTACTGCTTGTCAAAGCTTTTCTGGGGTCTCCCCGGCTGGTAGTCCTTCATGTCCCAGAACCTTGAAGAATCGGGCGTAAACATCTCGTCAACCACAACCAGTTCCCCATCGATAAGTCCAAACTCCAGCTTTGTATCCGCAAGAATAATGCCCTTGCTTTCGGCATGCCTGCTTGCCTTATCATAAAGGAGTATGCAGGTTTCCTTGATCTTTTCCGCCAGCTCAACACCGATTTTCCATGCAAGCTCCTCGAAGGTTATGCTTTCATCATGCCCCTCCGCCGCCTTTGTTGTGGGCGTAAATATTGGCTCCGGGAGCTTTTGGCACTGCTTTAACCCAGGTGGAAGCTTTATTCCGCTTATCGCCCCCGTCTTCATGTATTCCTTTAAGCCTGAACCTTCGAGATATCCCCTTATTATACATTCCGCAGGTATTACATCAGCTTTTTTAACCAGCATTGACCTTCCGTCAATTTCATCCCCGTATTCCAACAGTTCCCCGGGGAATTCATCCGGGTTGGCGGTTATCATGTGGTTCCCAATAATATCCCTGGTATAATTGAACCAGAACTCTGAAATGCTGTTTAAAACCCTTCCCTTGCCAGGTATAAGGCTGGGGAAAACCACGTCAAAGGCGGAGATCCTGTCGGTGGCGATTATAAGCAAACTATCGCCGAAATCATAAATATCCCTTACCTTGCCCTTCTTAAGCAATGGAAGCTTTAAAAAATCCGTACTGCCTATCAATTTGCCCATTTTGCCCATCGTGTCCATCTCCCGCATATTATCAAATCATGGTTTTAATATGTTACAAGCACGGTACTCCCTATAATAATCCCTTTGTAGACATTACCCCTTCTATTCTCCCGTCGATCTTGACAGCCTCATCAAGAGCCCTGCCGAAAGCTTTGAAAACGGCTTCCACCTTGTGATGGTCATTTTTACCATATAACACTTTAATGTGCAGCGTCATGCCCGAATTAAATGCTACTGCCCTGAAAAACTCCTCTACAAGCTGGGTATCCATGTCTCCTATCCGCTGGGATTTAAAATCCGCGTCGAAAACAAGGAAGGGCCTTCCGCTCAAATCAATGGAAACCATCGCCAGTGACTCATCCATGGGTACAAATGATGTACCATACCGTCTTATTGATTTCTTTTCGCCAAGGACCTCCCTTAAAGCCTGTCCCAGGACAATACCCGTGTCTTCAACCAGGTGGTGCCCGTCCATCTCCCCCTGGCTGCTCGCCGCCTTGACGCACAGGTCAAGAAACCCATGCTTCGCCATAAGCTCAAGCATATGATCAAAAAAACCAATCCCGGTGTTGACCTCGCTCTTTCCCGTGCCATCTGCTGAAAGGCTTAAAACAATGTCGGTTTCTTTTGTTTTTCTCCTGATTTCGGATTTCCTTTCCATCCTGCACCTCCACCGTTTTCATCTCGTATCGCACCAATGTATTATACCAGATATTATACCAGCAATTTCCCAATAACATCAAGAAATACATCCATCTCTTCGTCGGAACCGATGCTCACCCTGAGGTAGTCGCTGATTCTCGGCTTGTCAAAATGGCGGACAAGAATCCCCTTTTCCCTTAACCGTTTAAACAAGACCGGGGATTTTACTCCAGGATGGCTTATAAATATGAAATTGGCCTTCGAATCAACAACTTTAAAGCCCATGGATTTTAAAGAAAGTGACACCCTTTCCCTCGTTTCAATTATCCTTCTCCTGGTCTCCCTGAAATAATCCTCATCCCGGAAGGCCTCTTCAGCCCCTGCAAGGGCCAGCCTGCTCACGGTGTACGAGTTGAACGAGTTCTTTACCCGGTTTATACCCTGTATCAAGTCTTCGTGGCCAAGTGCATAACCCAGCCTTAACCCTGCGAGGGACCTTGATTTTGAAAGGGTCTGTATAATCAGCAGGTTTTTGAAATCACCGATGTATTTAACCGCGGATTCTCCTCCAAAATCAATATATGCTTCATCGATAATCACTACGCTGCCGGGATTCTTCCTTGCTATACGGGCAATCAAGCCCACATCCAGGTATTTCCCCGTTGGGGCGTTCGGGTTTGGGATTATTATCCCCCCGTTTTCCTGGAAAAACCCCTCCACAGGGATAGAAAACTCCTCATCCAGTTCCACCACCTTGTAGTTTATATTAAATATCGATGCATACACAGGATAAAAGCTATACGTTATATCCGGGAAAAGTATGGGGTTGCAAGGGTCGAAAAATGCCATGAAGGAAAAAGCCAAGAGCTCATCCGAGCCATTTCCCACAAAAACCTGCTCCTTCTTAAGGTTGTAGTACCTGGCTATTGTTTCCCTCAGTGAGTCGCAATCAGGGTCAGGGTAAATCCTTATGTCTTCGCTGCAAGCCTTCCTGATTGCATCCAGCACCATCGGGGAAGGCGGATAAGGATTTTCGTTGGTATTAAGCTTTATATATTTCCTGTCCCTTGGCTGCTCTCCCGGAACGTATGGCTCAAGGTTCCTGGTTCTCTCGCTCCAGTAGATGCTCATGCGGTTTGTCCCCTTTCATTAAACTCACCCTAAAGTCACTTTTAAACCTTCTAAAACTCACCTAAAACCCGCTTTAAGACTCTTTTTCAAACCGTACCCTGATAGCGTTGGCATGAGCATCAAGCCTTTCTGCTTTCGCAAACTCGATAATATCATCTTTTACCTCATACAGGGCCTTCTTTGAATAAGAAATAATGCTGGACTTCTTTAAGAAATCGTTTACGCCAAGGGGTGAAAAGAACCTGGCAGTCCCTCCCGTCGGGAGCACATGGCTTGGACCTGCATAATAATCTCCCACAGGCTCTGAAGAATACTGCCCTAGGAATATTGCCCCGGCGTTCCTTACAGATGCCAGGAGGCTGAAGGGTTCCTCCACGCAAAGCTCAAGATGCTCGGGAGCCAGCCTGTTTACAATCTTGATTGCCTCCTCCAGGTTTTCAACAACTATTATCGCACCGTATTCCGAGAGTGATTTTTCTATTATATCTTTTCTTTCAAGTTTCAAATACTGGTTTTCAACAGCATCCCGTACTTTTTCCGCAAGGTTTCGCGACGGGGTAAGAAGTATGGCTGATGATTACACATCGTGTTCCGCCTGTGACAATAAATCGGCAGCGATGAACCCAGGGTCCGGGAAATCATCGGCCACAATTGCGATTTCGCTGGGTCCTGCAAGCATATCTATATCGCAGTATCCATATATTAATTTTTTTGCCATGGTTACGTATATGTTCCCGGGGCCTACAATTTTATCAACCTTGGGCACTGACCCTGTTCCAAAAGCAAAAGCTGCTATTGCCTGGGCGCCTCCAATCCTGAATATACAATCTACTCCCGCCTCCCTGGCGGCAACAAGTATTGCCGGGTTGACCTTGCCGTCCTTCCTCGGGGGAGTGGCCATGAAAACCTTACTTACCCCGGCTGTTTTTGCAGGAATAACATTCATAAGAACCGAGGAAATTATCGGCGCAGTACCCCCTGGAACATATACACCTGCTTTCTCCAGCGGTTTTACAAGCTGGCCGGTTATAATTCCTTCTTTTTCGGCCTGTATCCACGAGTTTTCCTTCTGCTTCAGGTGAAAATCCCTGATATTTTCCTTTGCCCTCCTTATAATGTTCTTAAGATCTTTTCCCACCACGCCGTATGCCTCGTCTATTTCGCTCTCATGGACCTTTAAATTCTCACTTGAAAGATTAACCTTGTCAAATTCTTTCGTGTACTTTATAATTGCTGTATCCCCGTTTTTTTTCACATCATCGATGATCCCGGATACTGTCACGGTTATGTTTTCATCTTCCAGCACGTTCCTTGCAGTAAGTTTCTTAATAAACTCTTCTCTTTGCGGTTCTCCCTTTTCCATTATTTTTATTATCCCCATTGTTTTTCCCCTTTCTCTCTTACGCTATTGCTTTTCTATTCTTTTATCCTCTTGTTCTCTTATTCCCTTATTTCTTTATTCTCGTATTCCTCTATTCTTGTATTCCCCTATTCCCATGTTCCTTTATTCTCATATTCCCATACTCTTACATTCCTTTATTCTTGTATTCCTTTATTCTTTTGTTCCTGTATTCCTTCATTCTTACATTCCCTTATTCCTTTATTCTCTTTATTTCGATTTCCCTTCCGTTTTCCTCGGGCATAACTCTTTTGCCCTGGAACATTTATCTATTATTGATTAATCTTCTCATTTCATCAATTAAACCGTTTATTCTCCCACTCTTCATTTTCATGCTTACCCTGTTAACCACGAGCCTTGCGCTTATGTCGGCTATGTTGTCAAGAACAACAAGGTTGTTTTCCCTTAGTGTTCTTCCGCTTTCAACCAGGTCCACGATAAGCTCCGCCAGCCCAACCAGGGGAGCCAGTTCCACGGAACCGTTAAGTTTTATAATTTCGACGGTTTCTTTCCTATTATACTCGAAATAATCCCTTGCTATTCTTGGATATTTTGTCGCAACCCTCTTATTATTCAGGGTATCAAGCTTTCCTATTAAATGGGAAGGTCCGGCCAGTACCATTTTGCAGGCCCCGAACTTCAAGTTAAGCATTTCGTAAAGCTGTCTTCCTTCCTCCATCAGCGTATCCTTGCCGACTATGCCCATGTCCGCCGAGCCATAATCCACGTATGTGGGTACATCAGCCGGCTTTACTAGGAAAAATCTTATCATGTTTTCCTCATCTGTAAATATCAGCTTTCTTGACGAATCTTTCATATCCTGGCAATTGATACCCATTGATTCAAACAACTCTACGGATAAATCCGAAAGTCTTCCCTTGGCCAGGGCTATATTTACATATTCCATTAAATCACTTCCCTTCGCTAAGCAATCCGTGGATTTATCCAGGCAGTCGGAAAATTTCACCAAGCAGCCCGGGGATGGACGTTTTTATAACTTCTCCCCTTTCCATGTCGTGCAGCTCGATACTTTCGCTGCTTAAAACATAGATAAACCTGTTAATTTCCCTGGTTTTTGCATACTCCCGGGCTTTGCCGGATCCCTCCGCCATATTGATATACATTTCAGCAACAAGACCCCGTTTTCTTAATTCGTTACAAATACCGAATGCCGCCCTTCGCCCTTCCGGTTCATAGCATACCAGGCTGTCAACTGCAGGTTTTGCAAAGCTGGTTCCTTGCATTGCCTTTTGATTTTTAATTGCGCTCATTAATAAATTTATCCCGATGGAAAAGCCTGTTGCCGGGCAATTTTCCCCGAATTTCCCTACAAGGTTGTCATACCGTCCGCCGCTTAGCACTGGAAATCCTATCCCATGGGTAAATCCCTTGAATATAACGCCCGTGTAATAATTCAAGCTTTGCACCATCCCAAGGTCGATTGAGACATATTTATCCAAGCCGCTGTCTCCAAGGATGCAAAGTACCTGGCGCAGGTAGTCCAGGGCGGATAATGAATTTCCCCCGGATACCCTTTTTTCAACATCGGCAATAACGTCAATTCCGCCAAAAAGCTGAGGGAGCTCAAGTATCAATTCCTTCAATTCCCTGGATATATTACACCTGTCAATTACTTCTTCCATGCCGGTAAAATCCTTGCGTTCGATCAGCCTTCTCATTTGGTCAGTATACTGCCTTGGAAGCCCCGTTTCTTCCATCAACCCCTCAAAGAAATTCACCTGCCCTATATCCACCCGGAAATCTTCGAGGCCGGCCGCCTTAAGAGCACTTATGGCTGCAATTATAACCTCGGCATCGGCTTCGGGAGTTTTTATGCCGATCAACTCCAAGCCGGCCTGGGTAAATTCTTTCTGTTTTCCTCCACCCAGCTCATTATACCTGAAAGTATTCCCGATATATGAGAATTTCAAGTGGTAGTCCGTGTTTTTATACTTGGTGGCGACAATCCTTGCAACCGGGATGGTAATATCAGGCCTTAATACCAGTATCCTTCCCTGCTGGTCAAAAAACTTGAACATGGCCTCCTGGGGGATCAAGTCCCCGTCCGCCGAAAATGTATCGTAAAATTCCAATGAAGGAGTTTCGATTTCAAAATAGCCGAACCCCCTGAAAACTTTCCTTATGCTGTCTTCAATGCCCCGCTTTGTATAGCATTCTTCCACCAGTATATCCTGTACCCCTTCGGGCGTGTAAATATTCCGTTTACTCAACGGCAACCCCCCGTTCCTTGCATGCATGGGACATATTACTTGCATGTATAATACACTCTCCATGCATATATAATACATATTCCTGAACGCGTTGTTCACATTTTCTGCATGCATGGTGCATATTTCCTCGAACGCATGGCGATTAACTCCCCTTGCACTTTATATGTTTATCACTTTATTGCGATGCAGTAATAAATTAATAAATTA
>JAAZDH010000317.1 GCA_012512865.1 Clostridiaceae bacterium
AAAGAAGGCTTGGCATTTGAGATTTGTGTGCCGGTTTATGCAAAAAGGATTATGGCTTAGGTGGATACCAGTGCCGGTTCCTTGATATGCGAAACCGGCACAATGTTTTCCAGGGTCGATATGTGGTGCGGGAAATAAGGCATTAAGATAAACAAAAAGATGAGGACTTCATGACAAGGTGGTATAATACCGGCGAAGCATGGTAGGATTATGCAATACCAATATAAATAATATAAAATATGCGGTAACAATATAATTCATGCAATACCAATATATAATAATAAGATGGTATAATATCATGTAGAAATATTGAAATAGAAATATTGAAGCAGAAATATTGAAAGCGGAAATACTTGAGGGGTATAATCATGACGGGATATGACCGCGGCGTTAAGGAAAAGAACATTAAAAAAGGGGAGAATCAAATGGAAAAAATATATGAAATACATATGGTTGGCAATGCACATATAGACCCTGTATGGTTGTGGCGCTGGCAGGAGGGATTTGCCGAAATCAAGGCCACGTTCCGCTCAGCCCTTGACAGGATGGAGGAGATCCCGGATTTTGTTTTCACCTCGGCTTGCGCTTCCTATTACAAGTGGGTGGAAGAAAACGAACCGGGGATGTTCGAGGAAATAAGAAAGAGGGTAAAGGAAGGAAGGTGGGTAATAGCCGGGGGGTGGTGGATACAGCCTGACTGCAATATACCCTCGGGAGAATCTTTCGTACGTCATGGCCTGTATAGCCAAAGGTATTTTTATGAAAAGTTCGGGATCATATGTAAGGTTGGTTATAACGTGGATTCGTTCGGGCATAACGGGATGCTTCCGCAGATACTTAAAAAGAGCGGCATGGATTATTATGTATTCAGCCGGCCGGGCCTCGGGGAGATGGAAATCCCCAAGCATTTGTTCTGGTGGGAAGGAGTGGACGGGAGCAGGGTATTTGCTTTTAGGATTCCCTATAGTTATAGCAGCGGTTGGCCTGGTGCTGACAACCCCTTGAGGGAAAAGAACCTGTACGTTTTGAAGCTTGCCAGGGAACAAGGCACGGACATGATGGATTTTTACGGGGTTGGAAACCATGGCGGCGGCCCGACAATTGCGAACATAAGGACGATCCTGGAACTGCAAGCTGAATATAAGGAGAAGCTGAAGGATAAGCTGGATGGAAAGCAGGAGGAAAAACGGGAAGGAGGGCCGGAGGAAGAGCAGGAAATAGGGCAGGAGGAGAAGCAGGAAAAAAGCAGCGAAGAAAACGGGAAAGAAAAGCTTGATATAAATGCGCGCTTGATATTCAGCTCGCCCGACAGGTATTTCGAGCAAGTATCGAAGAAGCCCGAAGCATTGGCGGCGCCGGTTGTCAAGGGAGACCTACAGCATCATGCCAGGGGATGTTATTCCGCCCACTCTGAAACCAAGATGTTAAACAGGAAAGCGGAACACAGGCTTCTTTGCGCGGAAAAATTTGCTTCAATTGCACACCGGCTGGCAGGACTTGAATACCCCGGCAAAGAGATAAAAAGGGCATGGGAAAACGTGCTGTTCAACCAGTTCCATGATATCATGGGCGGATGCAGTATAAGGGAAGCCTATGATGATTCCAGGGAATCTTACGGTGAAGCCTTGAATATTGGGGCTCGCATCTTGAATGCGGCACTGCAGAAAATATCCTGGGCGGTTGACACGACAAAGGGCCGGGGGAGAAAGAGAAGCAAGGAGAATGATTCATACCTCTGGGGTGATGACAATACGGGCACCCCTGTGGTAGTTTTCAATCCCCTTTCATGGGAGGTCAAGGTCCCCGTGCAGGTTAACAGGCTGGTAAGGGCTGTCACCGATGATGAGGACAAGCCTGTATTAATTCAAAAGGTACGAGGTTCCCAGTCGAACAGGCATGACATTTGGAATACCATTTTCCAGGCAGTGATTCCGCCCATGGGATACAGGCTGTACTGGATTTATAAGAACAAGGAGCTTGAGCAGCCTGAACCGGCTGGTTCCATGCTGATTGATGGTGAAAAATTTGCCCTTGAGAACGATTTTATAAGGCTCGAGTTAGAGCAGCATACAGGCTATATACTAAGGCTTTATGATAAAATAAACGAGGTAGAAGTTCTAAACGGGAAAGGAGCCGTACCTGTTGTTATTGACATAAACCACTGCGATACCTGGGCCCATGGCATAGCGGAATTCAGGGATGAGCTCGGGAAATTCGAGGATGCGAAGGTGAGTATTATCGAGGAAGGCCCGATACGGGCGAAGCTAAGGGTGACAAGCCGGTACAATGATTCATGCCTAAGGCAGGATTTCATAATCTACCATGACAAGCCCGATATCGAGGTGCATGTGCAGCTTGATTGGCGCGAAAAGCATAAAATGCTGAAACTCTCGTTTCCTGTGAATGTAGAAAATCCTGCGGCCGTTTATGAAATACCCTACGGCTTTATTAACAGGCCTGTAAACGGGGAAGAAGAAACAGGACAACAATGGATTGATTTAAGCGGCAAGGAAATATCCAAGGGGATGGAATACGGATTAGCCCTGCTTAATGACGGCAAGTACAGTTTTGACGTGCTTGAAAACGAGATGAGGATGACAATTGCAAACAGCTCGGCTTACGCAGACCATTACAGCGCCCGTTCCAATACAAGGGACGCTCTCATGGAGTACATTGACCAAGGGATACAGGAATTCAAGTACATGCTGGTACCCCATGCAGGAAGCTGGAAGGATGCGGGTGTAGTGAGGAAGGCCTGTGAGTTGAACGTGCGGCCCCAGGCGGTAATCGAGACGTACCATGAAGGATCGCTGCCCCCGAAATTCCAGGGAATCGAAATCTGCCCCGACAATATCATTGCCACCGTGTTCAAGAGGGCGGAAGACGGGGCAGGTTTCATCCTTCGCTGCTATGAAACAGCGGGCAGGGAAACCTCGGCCGAAATGGAGATACCCATGCTTAATAGAAAGTGGAAAGCCTCTTTTGCCAGGTGTGAAATAAAAACTTTCTTTATACCGGATAATCCCGATGATTTAGTAGCGGAAAAAAATTTAATTGAGATGTGAGAAAAATGGAAACCTTAAGCGGAGTGGTGGAAAGAATTACTTTTTGCAACGAGGAAAATGGTTTTACGGTTATTAAAGTTAAATCAAAGGGCTTCTCGGAACTGGTAACCGTCGTGGGAAACCTTGCTGCCGTCAATGTTGGCGCAACGGTAAAGGTTAGGGGGGAATGGAAGGTCGACAGCAAGTACGGAAGGCAGTTTAATGCCGTTGAATACTACGAAACCGTCCCGGCGACGGTGGCAGGCATTGAAAAATACCTTGGCAGCGGCCTGATTAAAGGTATTGGGCCGGTATACTCGAAGAAGATAGTCAGGAAGTTCAAGGAAGATACCATAAGAATTATCGAGGAGGAGCCTGATAGACTCTCCGAGGTGGAGGGAATCGGTCCGAAAAGGCTTGAAATGATTAAAAATGCATGGCAGGAGCAAAAAGAAATTAAAAATGTCATGCTTTTTCTCCAAGGCAACGGGGTTTCAACCGCCTACGCCGTCAAGATTTACAAGGCCTATGGCAATGAAAGCATCAGCGTTGTAAAATCCAACCCTTACAAGCTGGCAGATGACATATGGGGAATAGGGTTCAAAACCGCTGATAAAATCGCCAGGCACCTTGGCTATGACAAGAATTCCTTTGAGAGATGCCGCTCGGGCATACTGTATGTTTTAAACGAACTTGTGAACGAAGGCCATTGTTACGCGGGAAAAACACAGCTCATTGAGGAAGCCGGGAAAATGCTGGAAATAGATAGGGACTTAATCGATTCCACCATTTGCCGCATGATTGACCAGGGAGCGGTGATAGCTGATGTGGGAGACTCCATTTACCTTCCGCCTTTTTATTACAGCGAGGTGGGTGTTGCAAGAAGGATAAAGGAAATACTGTCGGTGAAAAGCTTTTATAATTCCTTCAGCCTCGACAGGGTATTGGAGCAGGTCCAGCGTGAATGCCGGGTGAAATATGATGATGTACAGCTGGAAGCTATAAAAACGGCGGCAAAATCGAAGTTCATGGTCCTGACCGGCGGGCCCGGCACGGGAAAGACCACCACGACCCTTGGCATAATCAGGGTATTCCAAAAAATTAGCGCAAAAGTCCTGCTTGCAGCTCCAACCGGCAGGGCCGCAAAAAGGTTGTCCGAGACCACGGGAATGGAGGCGAAAACAATTCACCGCCTCCTTGAGTACAAGCCGCCCGACGGCTATAAGAAGAACGAGGATAATCCCCTGGACTGCGATGTTGTTATTATCGACGAAACCTCCATGGTTGACATAATTCTCATGTATAATCTCCTCAAGGCTGTTCCCGACCATGCGATCGTAATACTGGTGGGAGACGCGGACCAGCTTCCTTCCGTGGGGGCGGGCAACATATTGAAAGATACTATAGAGTCAGGGATTGTCAGCGTCATACGCCTTACCAGGATATTCAGGCAAGCCCTGGACAGTACAATCATAACCAATGCCCACAAGATAAACAATGGCCAGTTCCCGGCGCTCAAGGGGAGAAAGAAGGACGACTTCTTCTTTATCGAGGAGGAAGAACCTGAAAAAATAGTCGAAATAATAAAAGGGCTTTGCACAAGCAGGCTTCCCTCGTATTACAAGGTTGACCCGGTAAGGGACATACAGGTGTTAAGCCCGATGCAGAGGGGGGAAATAGGCACCTCCAACTTGAACCTCGCACTGCAGGAAGCACTGAACCCTTCCGATGTATGCATAAAGTACGGCGGGACAATTTACAAGCTAAAGGACAAAGTCATGCAGGTAAAAAACAACTACGAGAAAAATGTCTTTAACGGTGATATCGGCATTATCACCCGCATAGACCAGGAGGATAAGGTGGTTACCATTTCGTTCGATGAGAATGAAGTTGAATACGATGTAACGGAGCTTGACGAGGTTGTGCTGGCCTATGCAACAACCATACATAAAAGCCAGGGAAGCGAGTTCGATATTGTGGTTGCACCCATTGCAACACAGCACTACATAATGCTGAAGAGGAACCTGCTTTATACTTGTGTGACAAGGGCAAAAAGGGCGATTGTCCTGGTAGGGACAAAAAAGGCCATAGCAATAGCAGTGTCAAATAACAAGACACAGAAGCGAAACACCATGCTGGCAGAAAGGCTCAGGGTATAAAGGGAGTAATAAAAGGGATTAATAGCATCAACTTGCCCTTTGCAAGCTGATTTGCTCTGCCTGGATTTTTACTTCAATATATTCAATATCTTCCGGCTGTGCAGGGGAAATAGATATTTCAAAGCTGGTCCATTGGCCGGGCATAAGCTTGTTTTGGAAAGACATATCGCTGCTTTTAAGGGATTTTTCCCAGTCTTCCTTGGTTATTGATTTATCCTGATCATCGTACTTTTTCCCCCATCTAAGTTTTGCGGTAAAGCCGTTATAAACACAAGTCTGTGGATTTCCCAGCCTGAAGTACAACTTGTAACCGTCTGAAACCTGCTCCACCTTGTCCAGCACCAGGAAAAACATGCCGGCTGCAGAATCAACCCTTGCAAACCCTTTACCCGAGTCCGACGCGTTAAATACTGCCTTGCTGTATTGGTCCAATTTCAAATTGGCTATCGCAATATTTGTCAGTATTTTCATTTTTAACTCGTCGAAGCTTTCGAGCTGGGAAACCACTTTTTCGTTGTCTTCCTTGAATTTACTGACGCTGCTGATATCTGAAGACAGGGAATCCAGTTTTTCTTCAAGCCTTGCAATCCTTGATGACAGGGAATGGTGGCTGTACAAGGTAAAGACAAACGTGAAAACCAGGAGTCCGGCCAAAACCAGGCGGGATATCCTCCTTATGACCTGTTCGTGGTTGATGATCAGGGTTAATATTTTCTCTAGCAGTTCCATTGTTTATCACACCCTCACAATATACTTTTGTATATTTGTATGCTGCGTTTTTGCATTTTTCACTTTTCACATCATGCCCTGCACGATGCTCTTGCAAAATGCCCGCGTAATACAATTGTCTTGCATAATGCAATACCTTTTTACGGTATCATTTGTATATTACTATTGTATAATTAACATGTGGTATTACGCAAATCTTTTTTCAGGAAATAAGTTTTTATATCATGGTATTCTATGAAATCATCTTTTCAGGCGGACTGCCGGGGCGCAAACAGCTTGTCCTTGTATTTGTCAAGCTGCAACATCAACAGGTAACCAAGCCCGTAGCAGGAAACCACCTGGCCCAATGCGATCCACCCCATGGCAACAGGAAATGAAACATTAAGAATATAACTAAAGACGCATCCTAGTATCAAGGCATTGACTACAACGGGAGGAAGGGGGACAAGATAACGTTTCGGCATTTTATAAGATAAAAAAGATGCTGCCAGGCTGGCAAGGCTTCCAAAAATGATGTCCAGCAGACCATTGCCCCCGATGATGTTTGCTATAAGGCAGCCTGCAAAAAGACCCGGAATTGCCGCGGGCGTATATGCCGGGAGCCCTGTCAAGGCTTCCGATATCCTGACTTGGAACAACCCGTAACTTATAGGAGCGAATAAGAGCGTCAGTAAAGCATAAACTGCCGAAATTACCGCAGCCTCTGTTAAAAATCGTAAACTTTTTTTTTGTTCTTATTGCTTTTTCTTTTGGGAAAAAACATGTAAAACATATTAAAACCCTTTAAATCCTTTCCATCTTAAGTCCTTGGTCCATTCCTTGCATATATTTGCTGTGCTTCTTATAATAGCATGAGTTGCTTTGTTTTTCAAGGTTCAGATGAATTTTATGTTTTGCAAAGAGCCTGCAAGGATGTTATAATATGGTCGCTGACATAAAGTGCGTTAAAACAGCTTTTCGACTGGAGCAATCGTGATGCAGCCTTGATATCGTGGTATAAAACCATGACATAATTGAAATATAATTAAACATAATTGAACATGATCAAGACATAACAACATTTACGAATTACGTGTAGAAAGGAATTATTTTATGGATGAAAAAACGAGGGACGAAAAAATTAGGGTTGATGAAACAGTTGGCAGGTCAGTTTACAAGCCAAGCAACAAGTCAAGGGTTGCAGTGCTGAAAACAAGGCCTGAAACTGTTGTGGAAGACTACAAGAATCTTATGAGGATGGTGGGGTACGATAAATTTTTGAAGAAGGGGAAAACCACCATCTTGAAAAACAATATATCCTGGCATTTTCCCTACCCAGGGGCCAATACCACCCCCTGGCAAATGGAAGCTGTTATCCAGTGCCTGAAGGAAGACGGCTACGAGGACATTGTGTGCGTGGAAAACAAGACGGTGGTGACAAATGCATACAAGGGAGAAAAGCTGAATAAATATGTGAATATATTTAAAAAATACAGGATTCCCGTTTTGTACAACTTTAGGAAAGAAGACATGAAATGGGTAAAGTATGAACCCAAGGGCAAAATGCTCGTACTGGACAAGGTATTTCCCGGGGGAATATACATCCCCGATTATTTTTTCGATAAAAACATAATCCACCTGCCTACGATGAAGTGCCATATTTATACCACGACGACGGGTGCCATGAAGAATGCTTTTGGCGGGCTGCTGGATGCAAAAAGGCATTATTGCCACAGCGTAATCCATAAAACCCTGGTGGATTTGCTGCGCATACAGCAAGAGATTCATCCCGGGATATTTGCCGTTGTTGGTGGTACCGTTGCAGGAAATGGCCCGGGTCCCAGGACGATGACACCTGTGGAGGCCAACTTGATCCTGGCAGGGGGCGACCAGGTTGCCGTGGATGCAGTGTCATCAAAAATAATGGGCTTTGACCCGGCAGGGCTGGAATACATCAGTGAAGCCGACAGGGAAGGTTTGGGCAACGGCAGGCTTGAAAATGTAGAAGTTATAGGGGAGGATATATCCAAAATAAACCTGGGATTTTCAGTAGGGGATAATGCAGCAAGCAAGGTTGGTGACATGCTCTGGTTCGGGCCCTTGAAAAAGCTCCAGTGGCTCATGTTCCATACCCCCGTTGTCAACGTGTTTATTTTTGGCTCGGCATTGTACCATGATATAATATGGTATAATTTACGGGGCAAAAAAGTTGTACGCAATTTCCAGGATAACACGGAGTGGGGGCGGCTTTTTAAATCGTATAATTAGGCGGGATGCTAATCAGGCAGGATTGAGCCTAAACCATACAATTAAGGCAATTAAGCTATACAACCGGGAATTTGCCAGGAAAGTCTTGGTTGTCAGGGCGGTCTGCATGGGAAGCAAACATTGACTTCATTATGATTATGAGAGGGAACTTTTTTCCTGTATTCTCGTCTAAGTTAATGAGAATAGAAAAAAGAATTTTAAGATTGTATAAACATAAACATCTTAAAAATTGATTGTAAGCTAAATATAAGAAAAAATCTTAGGAAATTTAGGGGGGAGTCAAATGTTTAAGAAGATGTTCAATGACAGGTCGTCAAGAAACATAATTTTTTTCGTTGCAACCTTGATTGTTGTTGCCATGATTATTGTTGCAGTCACATCAAATTTGCCTTTGAAAACTTTTGCAGAAGGCGAAAAAACAGGCGAAGATATCAGGAGGATCCTTAACGTGTTCGGCAATGGGAAAGTAACGGTTGAGCCTGATATCGCGTATATAATCCTTGGAGTAGTAACTGAGCATGAGAATGCCGCCATGGCTCAAAAAGAAAATGCAGCTGCAATGGATAAGCTTATTTCAAACATCAAGGCTGCAGGCATCAAGGAGGAAGATATAAAAACAACAAATTACAGTATTTATCCCAAGTATAACTATATAAGGGAAACCGGGGAGCAGCAAATAATCGGGTATACTGTAAATAATTCGGTACAGGTAACCATCAGGGATACTTCAAAGGTTGGGGAAATTATTGACCTGGCATCGGAAAGCGGGCTAAATATTACAAGAGGTATAAGTTTTGGTTTGAGCAACTATGATGAATACTACCGCGAAGCTTTGAAAAACGCCGTAGAAAATGCAAAAAAGAAGGCAGAAACAATGGCCGAAGCTTTTGGAATAGAACTCGGGATTCCTGTATCCATGACCGAAAGCGGAGAGTATGCACCCTCACCGGTTTATGTGCGTTGGGATGAATATGTTGCTGATGAGAAATTCTCGGTTTCAACCCCTATACAATCAGGTACAATTGAGGTAAATGCAAGTGTTAACCTAGCATACGAGTATTAATGATACTATAATGATGTAATAATGCATAATAATAATGCATAGTAGTTGCTGTAACAAAATAAAAAACAAAAAACCAGGCGGAGTATAATATCCGCCTGGTTTTTCGCTGCTCAACTTCAGCTTACGCTTTAGTTCACTAAAATATCCACCTTTCAGCTTCTATTAAAGAGTTTGCCTTTTCAATCAAGCTGGTGAGAAGCATAATCATTGATTCGGATGATTCCTTGACTTTTTCCATGGTTTGTGCCGCTTTTTGCTTATCATTATTCTTTATGTACTCGATGGCAGTTTTACCGGCATTATGCACCCCCCTGTGGTGCAAATCGATTTTTTCCCACGTATCTGCTATTTCAGGGTTGGATGGGGTAACCGAATGGTAAAAATGGCCGAACCTGCACTTATTATCATCAGTTTGTAAAGGCCTGACCTGCATGGTTTCAATCATGGATTCAAGCTCAGAAACCCAAGTTTTATGATTGTTGATTGCGGTTTCAATGTACTCTATGAATTTTTCCCCGGGTAGGCCGTAGATCTTGTCTTTGATTACCTCCCCGCAAAGTTTTGCAGTAGTATCTACAGTGTTTTCAAGGTTTTCCATATCCCTGGACAATTCATTTATTTGCTTCCCCATTTTTTCAAGATCCTGGGAATAGTTGTCCAGGATGCTTGCTTTATCACTTAATACCGTCATGGTGGATGTAATTTCCTCCATGGCAGCATTTACTTCCTGGCTGGCTGCCGATAGTTTTTCCAGGTCGGATGCTATTTCTATTATATCTGCATTGCTTGATTCTATGGATGAAATCATGCTTTTTATAGAGTTGTTTATATTTTCAAGGGACTTTACCGAATAATCTATGCTTTCCGAGCTTTTGCCGGATTTCGTATAAATGTCGTTAACAATGGCACTTATGGAATTAAGCAGGTTTTTCGTGGTATCGGACAATTTCCTTATTTCATCTGCCACCACCGAAAAACTCCTGCCTGCATCTCCAGCCCTGGCAGCCTCAATTGATGCATTGAATGCAAGAAGGTTTGTCTGGTCGGATATTTCAAAAATCCCGTCAACTATCTCCTTCATCCTTTCAAGTGAATCCTGGAGAGTGCTAATATCATTTTTCATTTCGTTGGAGCTATTCAATGCATTTTGGCTTTCCAATGAAATCTGCTCTGCTGTTTTCTGGTTCTCGACGGTATTATCCATTATGGTTTTTGATTTTATTGATATGCGCTCCAAGGTTTTTACCAGTTCGCTGTTTGCACCGGTTATCCCGGTTATCGCAAATAGGGTATTTTCTGCCGTGGAATTTACTTCCGAGGATGCTTGTTCTATGCAGGAAGCCGTAGCATTTATATTTTCACTGTAAAAATCCAATTTCAAATCAAAGCTGCTTGTCAAAAATGCTGAAGCAAATATTTTGTCAATGATTGAGATTACGTAGTCTTTCCCTTTTATCATCCGCTTGCAAAAAGAGGTTACCTGCTCCCTGATGTTCTCGCCTGAAATTCTTTTATTACTCGTACTAAGTTCACGTTCAAGGCTGATAACGGCTTCAAGTATGGATTCAATTTCCTTTATTTCTTTCTTTAATATAAACATATGCACAAACCCCCAGTTAATAGTATATTTATGGCGTATTTTAAGTAAATCACTTGAAAAATTGCTTATAATTCGTGTACAATTTGTGCCTGCCTTATAATCTGCTCTTGGTAATATCCACTTGCTACTATCTATTTTATCGGCAAGTTACCAGTAAAATTTGCATATTGTTATTAAAATATTACTATTAAAATGAATAAAAATATCAAAATAAATAATATTTTTTCAAGCCTGTTAAATATGGGCTTGGCCAAATTCGTTATTGCGATAGGTAATATATTTTGATATTATTAGACCAAGTGGTGAATAATATGGAAATTCAACTATTTAGCATGGTAAAGGGGTAGATGGAGGTTGACCTCAAGGATAAGAAAAAATGATATAATAGATGGAATGTATGATTGGGTAAGAGTACTGAACACCGAATGCAATATAGTATACGTTAATAAAGCCATGGCTGAATACTTGGAGGGGCCGGTTATAGGCAAGAAGTACTACGAAGCCTTTAACAAAAGTGAACCCTGTGAAAACTGCGTTTCAAGAAAATCCTTGGCGGATGGTGGAACCTATGAGAAGGAAGAAGTAATTGGGGACAGGTATTTTTCGGTGATGAGCTCACCGGTCAAGGATTCAAGCGGCCAGATAATAGGCATCGTCGAAGTGTTCAGGGATATTACCAAGTTGAAGCACTTGCAGAAAAAAATAATGGAGCAAAATGATGAAATGCAGGACGACCTGGATATGGCAAGGAGGCTGCAGTTGAGCATGCTTCCCTCAAAATTGCCCGAGAGAAACCTGAAAATATCTTTTATTTACAAGCCGAGCAAAATGCTGGGGGGAGATTTTATTGACGTTTTCGAAATAGACAGGGATCATTGGGGAATGTATATAGCCGACGTATCAGGGCATGGTGTCCTGGCATCATTGTTTACTGTGTTCTTACGCTCAACAATAGATAAAAACATTTTATCCCCTGCAGAAACCTTGACAAAATTGTACAAGGAGTTCAACAAGATAGGTTTTGACACCGATTTATACATCACGGTTTTCTATTCGGTAATTAATATTAATACCATGGAGTTAACCTTTTCAAATGCAGGTCATAATGTGTGCCCTGTTATATTCGGCAATTCAGGGTTCAAAATCCTGAGGAAACCAGGTATACCTATCAGTAATTGGATGGATAATCCCGGTTATACCGATAGCCGGGTTTGTTTGAATAAAGGCGATCGTGTATTTTATTCTTCCGATGGGATCGTGGAGATAAAGAATAGTTTAAAGCAGCAATTTGGCGAAGAGCGGCTCCTAGACATCTTGTTGAGTGAAAAATCCGAACCGTGCAAGATTCTCGAAAATATTGTTG
Source organism: Clostridiaceae bacterium (assembly GCA_012512865.1). Taxonomy (GTDB): domain Bacteria; phylum Bacillota; class Clostridia; order Acetivibrionales; family DUMC01; genus Ch48. The sequence continues at coordinate 12,206 of JAAZDH010000317.1, forward strand.
CAAGAGCTTTTAATTTTGCAGGCATAAAAAGCACGGACGAGCTGGAAGACGACATAACGATGGCCCTGTTGGAAATTATCTAGGAGGTGGTACATGTGGGAAAATACACAAGGGAAGATATTTTAAGAATGGTCGAGGAAAATGATGTAAAATTTATAAGGTTGCAGTTTACCGATATATTCGGGATACTTAAAAATGTTGCCATACCTGTAAGCCAATTGGGAAAAGCCCTGGATAACAAGTGCATGTTTGACGGTTCTTCAATAGAAGGTTTTGTAAGGATAGAAGAGTCCGACATGTACTTGCGTCCCGATATCAATACGTTTGTAATTTTCCCCTGGAGGCCCCAGGTAGGTAAAGTTGCAAGGTTTATATGCGATGTATATAACCCGGATGGCACACCTTTTGAGGGGGATCCCAGGTACGTGTTGAAAAAGGTGTTGAAAAAAGCGGAAGACATGGGATGGGGTACCTTTAACGTGGGCCCGGAGTGCGAGTTTTTCCTTTTTCTTACCGACAGCGATGGCAACCCTACTACCAGGACCCAGGACAATGCAGGATATTTCGACCTTGGGCCTGTTGACCTGGGGGAGAATGCACGCCGCGATATTGTTATAGCCTTGGAAGAAATGGGCTTTGAAATAGAGGCTTCGCACCATGAATGCTCCCCGGGACAGCATGAAATTGATTTTAAATATGCAGATGCCTTGACCACCGCGGACGCAATACTGACATTCAAGCTGGTGGTTAAAACCATAGCGCAAAAGCATGGGCTGCATGCGTCATTTATGCCAAAACCAATATACGAAATAAACGGTTCAGGAATGCATACGAATATTTCCCTTTTCAGGGACGGGGAAAATATATTTTACGATGAAAATGATGCTCTTGGACTAAGCCGGGAGGCATATTGGTTTATCGGCGGGTTGATGAAACATGCAAGGAGTTTTACCGTTCTTACAAATCCCATCGTTAATTCATATAAAAGGCTTGTTCCGGGGTATGAAGCCCCTGTATACGTTGCATGGTCTGCAAGGAATCGAAGTCCCTTGATAAGAATACCTACAGCAAGCGGGACTAATACAAGGATAGAATTAAGGAGCCCGGATCCATGCTGCAATCCTTACCTTGCCCTTGCAGGAGTGATTGCTGCAGGGCTTGACGGGATAAAAGAAAGAATACAGCCGCCACCGCCCCTGAATACGAATATATTTGCCATGGCAAAAGAACAGAAGGAGAAGGAAAATATAATTTCCCTGCCGGCAAATCTCAAGGAGGCCGTTGATGAAATGGAAAATAGCGACTTGCTAAGGGATGTGCTGGGGAAACACATTTTTGAGAAATATATTGAAGCAAAAAACGAGGAGTGGGATGATTACAGGCAGCAGGTAACTCACTGGGAGTTAAAGCATTACCTGACAAAATACTAGTAAAAGTATTATACCGGGTAAATCTCTTGAAAAATTCTTAAAATATTTCGTTAAAATCCTGGCGGCTAATCCTGGCGACTTGCTCAAACCTCATAAGGGGGAACAAAAAATACAGGGAGAAATGACGAACATGCCCATTAAGATAAGACTAGGCGATGTAGTAGAATTAAAAAAGCCGCACCCCTGCGGGAGCAAGCAGTGGGAAATTACAAGAACCGGTGCTGACATCAGGATGAAATGCCTGGGATGCCAGCACCAGGTTTTGATACCACGGGTTAAGTTTGAGAAAAGTGTGAAGAGGATTGTTGGCAAAGATGATGGTCAAGGATGAGGTGGAGGGTGGCGAGACGACTTCCTTAGGCTAATATTGGAGCAAGACTTACGTATTGTAATGCTTAAAGCTGGCGAAAAAATCCTACCCGTCACACTCGCCATCCATGGCTCGGGTGACGGCTCGCCGCATAGAAAGGGTTAAGGTGTGCGGAATTTAAGATTTAGGAAAAAGGAATTAGGTTTTCAGGATTTAGGAAAAGGGTATTAGATTGGGGTTTCGTGTGGCGAATTAAGGTGGCCAATGTTAGCCTAGGGAAGTCGTCTCGCCATGTGGTTAGGAATAAGGTGGGAGGAGTTTGGGATCTAGGAAAAAGTATTAAAGCTGTGGGATAGATAGGGCGATGGGTTACTACCCCTGTCCCTGTGTCACCTATGGAAGATATATGTCACACTTTATGAATAATTTATAGATAAATTGGAAAAATTTATTTTATGGTTTTATATTTGTTTTGCTGGTAGGTATAATAGCAAGGATGAACATAGCGAGAGGTAAGGAGGATATGTGATGAAGGGAAAGGGTAATGGAAGTGAAAAGGGTGGACAGGTGAAAAACGGGCAGGTGGATAAAAGACAACATCAAAAGGCGGAATATGATTTTGACAGGACTATAAGGGAATACCTGAGACAGGGAAGGGAGAAGCTTATCAAGGATTTGACCGGTACCAGGGAAGCTATAAAGCTAATTGCAAATGACAAGGCAAGAGATTTTATGCTGGTGACCGACAGGGGGTTGAATAAAGAAGAACGGGATTACCTGGTTGAGATAATAATATCCAGCATGTGCCAAACCTTTTGTTACGGGTATGGCATTGGGAAAATAGAGGGCAAAACAAACAGCAGGGTTTATCTTTAACTTTAATAAGAAAGAATAAGAAAGCTATAATTGACCATTGGTATGATATTTTGCGAATATCGTTTTGGGTTTGCCTTTAATAATAGAAATTGTAATTGGCAGGGAAGGTAATGAGCGGGTGAAACCGCAAATTAATTATAAAATAATTATACAGGCTTAATTAAGGTTATAGGGGGTTGTTTCCATGGATTTTTTGAATTGCATACCGAGACCTGAATATCCAAGGCCGCAGATGGTCAGGGGAGAGTGGATGAATTTAAACGGTGAATGGGATTTTGAGATAGACCACGGGAAAAGCGGCAAGGAAAGAAAATTATATAAACAGGGTTCTTTTACTAGGAAAATATTAGTTCCCTTTTGCCCTGAAAGCAAGCTTTCCGGTATTGAATACAAGGATTTCATGCCTGCAGTATGGTACAGGAGGGAGTTTACCCTTCCGCGAAACTGGCAAGGCAAGAGGATACTGCTTCACTTTGGGGCGGTAGATTATGAAACGGAAGTATGGATTAACGGGGTTTCCGCCGGCACCCACAGGGGAGGTTATACGTCTTTTACATTTGATATAACCAACCTGTTGATGGAAGACAAGAACGTGCTTGTTGTATGCGCGGAGGATGATGTAAGATCAGGGCTTCAGCCGGCCGGCAAGCAAAGCCCGAAATTGGAATCCTACGGTTGCATGTATACCAGGACCACGGGCATATGGCAGACCGTGTGGTTGGAATGTGTTCCAATTGAGTACATATCAAGTATTAAAATAATACCTTCCCCGGAAAACAAGGCGGTATATGTAGAAGGCATTTGCATGGGGAATACGGATAATCTAACTTTTGAAGCAAGGGCATATTTTAACGGTAAGGAAGCAGGCAGCGGAAAAGCAGTGGTACAATACGGGAGGGCTTTATTAAAAATAGACCTTGATGAAGTTCAACTTTGGGAGCCTGGCAATCCAAGGCTTTACGATATTGAACTGTGTTTAACAACCGCCGGGGGGAAAATCATAGACAGGGTTGAAAGCTACTTTGGCCTCCGCTCCGTGTCGTTGAGCGACAATACGATAAAAATAAACGGCAGGCCGTTATTTCAACGTCTCGTACTGGACCAGGGCTTCTATCCTGACGGGATTTATACTGCACCGACGGATGAAGCTCTAAAGAAAGATATAGAAATCGCCATGGGATTGGGCTTTAACGGCGCAAGGCTGCACCAGAAGGTATTCGAGCCGCGGTTCCTTTACTGGGCGGATAAGCTTGGTTACCTGGTATGGGGAGAATATGCCAGCTGGGGGCTTGACATAAGCTCGCCCATGGGGCTGGAAAGATTTCTTCCCGAGTGGATTGAAGCGGTGCAAAGGGATTTCAACCATCCCTCCATCATAGGCTGGTGCCCTTTCAACGAGACCTGGGATTATAAACACAGGCGCCAGGACGACGAGGTATTGAGAATAGTGTACCAGGTGACGAAGATGCTTGACCCGGCAAGGCCCGTCATAGACACCAGCGGGAATTATCACGTGGTAACGGACATTTTTGACATCCATGATTACGATCAGGATGTTGAAAAATTCAGAAGCAAGTTTGACCCCATGAAAACCGGCGGGGAGGTTTATGTTACACTTCCCGACAGGCAGAAATATAACGGTGAACCGTATTTTGTAAGCGAATACGGGGGTATCTGGTGGAACCCGGGTGACAGTGAAAAAGGTTGGGGTTATGGCTCCCGTCCATCCAGCGAAAAGGAGTTCCTTGAGAGGTACGAGGGCTTAACCAGCACGCTGCTTGAGAATCCAAGGATCTGCGCCTTTTGCTACACCCAGCTGTATGACGTGGAGCAGGAGGTCAACGGGCTTTATACCTATGACAGGAAACCTAAGTTTGACCCGGAGACGATAAGGAAAATAAATACAAGGGAAAGTGCCATTGAAAAGTAACGGGTCAATTGAAAAAGTAACTTTCACCCCAAATTCATAAATACCGGAAGTAAGTTTTGCAATTGAGTTTTACAAATAAGACTGCGCAACTTTTCAGTACATCCGGCAAAAAAATGCTTGACATTGATTGAGGAGGCTGATAGAATATTATGCAATTACACCAATTTTGGGGAAACGTAATTCTTGGCATACAGCATAATACTTGGATAAAAGCGATGAAGGAAAAAAGATGCATCCGGACACAAGAGAGAGCCGGTGGGTGGTGCAAGCCGGTGTGTAAGATGCATGGATAGCTCGTTCTGGAGCTTCATCATTGAAATCTAGTAGGTGATGACGTTGACCGCGTTACAGTCAGGGTGCTTATATAGGTAAAATGTTCTACCTGTCAACGGTTGAACTTCATGGTCCTGTATGGCTCCTACTGAGGATGTGCCCGGAATGGCCCCCGAAGAAAACAAGTATGCTTGGAGGGAGTAGTTGAAGGGCATATCGAAACAGGGTGGTACCGCGGAGGAAGAACGCCCCTTCGTCCCTGCTGAACAAATATTGCAGGGATGGAGGGGCTTAATTTATATTAATACCATTACGATTAACATTAACAAATTAACATTAATAGGAAAACTAAATTAGGCATCACAATAAATAATGCGTTGCAAAAATTTTTTCAGGAGAGGTTTTAAGGATAAAGCATTTGGCGATAGAACAAATATTTAGTTTAAGGATAAAGCGTTAAGGATTTTAAAGGATGAGTTTTTAGGATAAAACATTATAGATTGAACATTAGAGATTAAACAGTGGTTTATTTAATTGTATTGCATGATAAAAATGACAGCAAGGAGCAGGGAGGGAAAATGAGGATAACAGGTGCGCAAGCAATAGTTAAAGCATTAGAGATGGAAAATGTAACCCATGTTTTCGGATACCCGGGCGCTGCAATATGCCCCTTTTACGATGCTTTAATTGATTCCGGCATAAAGCATGTACTAACGCGGCATGAGCAGGGTGCTGCCCATGCGGCAAGCGGTTATGCGCGGGCAACGGGCAAAACAGGTGTGTGCATCGCTACTTCAGGCCCCGGGGCGACAAACCTTATTACCGGGATTGCAACGGCATACATGGATTCCATACCGGTTGTTGCAATAACGGGACAGGTCCCGACAAGCCTGATAGGCAGGGATGTTTTCCAGGAAGCCGATATAACAGGAGCAACAGCCCCGTTTTGCAAGCACAATTACCTGGTGAAAAATGTTGAGGATTTGCCAAGGGTATTAAAGGAGGCATTTCACATAGCGCCAACGGGAAGGCCCGGGCCGGTGCTCGTGGATGTTCCTATAGATGTGCAAACTTGCGAATTATTTTTCAAATATCCCAAGGAAGTAAACATAAGGGGATATAAACCTAATTACAAGGGGCATCCCTTGCAGGTAAAAAAACTGGCCGAGGCCATAAACAAGGCAAAGGCTCCCGTGATTTGCGCCGGGGGAGGAGTTATAAGCAGCAGGGCACAGGATGAACTGCTTGGCCTGGCGGAAAAATGTGATATCCCCGTAGTTACAACCTTAATGGGAATTGGCTCCATTCCTACTGAACATGAGAGGTGCCTTGGGATGCTTGGTTTCCATGGGAGTTACCTGGCAAACCATGCCATAAGGAATGCCGACCTTGTTATCATAATAGGCGCAAGGGTGGGGGATAGGGCAATGGCATCGGCAAGGAAAATAGCTGAAAAGGCGCGTATTGTCCACATGGATATTGACCCCGCCGAGATTGGGAAGAACATCGAGGTCCATATACCGATTGTAGGCGATGTAAAAACAATCTTGCGGGATTTGCTTCAAATTGTTGAAAAAGGCGATACAAGGGAATGGCTGCAGAAAATCGGGCAGGCAAGGCAGGAACGTGAAGCTCGCGTGGAAGCCCGCACGGAAGCTAACCCGGCTGAAACTGGCGCCGGCGGCCAAGCTGGCAGTAACGCGGCAATAAAACCGGGATTCCTGCTTAAAACACTTTCAAGGCTAATGAAAGAGGATGTAATAATAACCACGGAAGTGGGCCAGAACCAGATATGGGCTGCCAATAACATGATTATGCGCAGGCCGGGCAAATTTATTACTTCTGGAGGACTGGGAACCATGGGGTATGGCCTCCCGGCGGCGGTAGGCGCCAAAACAGGCTGCCCGTCCGCACAGGTTATAAATATAAGTGGGGACGGCAGTTTCCAGATGTCGATGCAGGAGCTGGGAACAATAAAACAATACAAGCTGGGCGTGAAAATAGTAATACTTAACAATAGAAGGCTTGGAATGGTAAGGGAGCTACAGAAAATGAAATACGGCGGCCGTTATTCGCAAGTTTTCCTGGAAGACAACCCGGACTTCATCAAGCTGGCTGCCGCTTATGGCATAAAGGGGGAAAGGATAACGAGAAACGAGGAAGTGGAAGGTGCGCTAAAAAGGATGCTGGCGGATGACAGCGCCTACTTGCTGGATTGTGCGATAGACCCGGATGAGCCAACACTGTAAGGTACCCATTGTAATCTTGTAATAAAAAACAAGTGGAATAAATCGGGCAGAATAAAGCAATTGGGAAAAAACAAGCTGAGTAAAGCGGGTAAAAAAAAGCAATTGGAAAAACAAGGGAAATAAAGCGGGACAAAACAATAAGCTGGATAATAGTTATTTATTTGGCAACGGGCAAATATTATGGGCATCATTATTTTAATCATTATTTAAATATGATTTACTTAATTTAAACGCGATTTACTTAATAAAAAATATAAAAAGTAATCCATGCGCAGTAAAAGCGACATATGTATATGTTACACGTGAAAGGAGGAATTGCAATGGCAAAACATATACTTTCGGTCCTGGTGGAGAATTATGCCGGTGTACTTTCAAGGGTGGCCGGGCTTTTCAGCAGGAGAGGTTTTAATATCGACAGCCTTGCTGTTGGTATTACGGAAAATCCTAAAATATCGAGGATGACAATAGTGGTTGACGGCGACGAGTATACCGTGGAGCAGGTGGGCAAGCAGCTAAACAAGCTTATCAACGTAATAAGGGTGAAAAAGCTTGATGACCAGGATTCTGTAAGGAGGGAACTGTCACTTATAAAGGTTAATGCTGACGCGTCAACCAGGTCGGAAATCATGCAAATCGTGGAAATATTCCGTGCCAAGATTGTTGATGTATCACCGGACACCCTGACAATCGAGGCCTCGGGGGACGAAGAAAAAGTCCGTGCCCTGGAAGAGATGTTGAAACAATTCGGCATAAAAGAAATAGTAAGAACGGGATTAATAGCCCTCGAGAGAGGGAACAAGCATATAAAAGCGGATGATAACAGCAATAATAACAATAATAATGATGAGGAGTGATATGAATGGCAAAGATATATTATGAAAATGATTGCAACATGGATTTATTAAAAGACAAAACGGTGGCAGTTATAGGATATGGCAGCCAGGGGCATGCACATGCCCAAAATTTGAACGACAGCGGGGTTAATGTAGTGGTGGGTCTGACCCCAGATTCAAAGAGAAGGCAGCAGGTTGTTGATGACGGGCTGAAGGTCATGGATACGGCCAAAGCTGCAAAAATTGCCGATATTATCATGATTCTTGTTCCCGACCAGGTACAGGCCCAGGTTTACAGGGAAAGCATAGGACCGAATCTAAAAAGCGGAAATGTACTGATGTTTGCCCATGGATTTAATATTCACTACAACCAGGTTGTTCCGCCGCCTGACGTTGATGTAATCATGGTTGCTCCCAAGGGACCGGGTCACACGGTAAGAAGCCAGTACAATGAAGGAAAAGGCGTCCCGTCGTTAATAGCCGTGCACCAGGATGCATCCGGGAAAGCAAAAGAGTATGCCCTTGCGTACGCGGCTGCCATTGGCGCCGGGAGGGCTGGCATAATTGAGACAACCTTCGCCGAGGAAACAGAAACGGACTTGTTTGGTGAGCAAGCCGTACTTTGCGGGGGAGTTACCGAGCTTATGAAGGCAGGTTTTGATACACTCGTTGAGGCTGGATACCAGCCCGAGATTGCATATTTTGAATGCATACACGAAATGAAGCTTATCGTGGACTTGATAAACCAGGGCGGGTTCGAGTTCATGAGGTACTCTGTCAGCGATACCGCCGAATACGGTGATTACGTCACCGGGAAGAGGATTATCACCAGGGAGACCCGGAAAGAAATGAAAAAAATCCTGGAAGAAATACAAAACGGCTCTTTTGCTTCCAAGTGGATAACGGAAAATAATGCAGGAGGAAGGGCCCAGTTCCTGGCAATGAGAAGAAAAGAAGCAGAGCACCCGTTGGAGAAAGTAGGAAAAGAACTGAGGAAAATGATGAGTTGGCTGAAAAAATAAAAAATATTGTGTGATAGGAAGATTGTGAAAGATGAGGTGAAAAGCATGCCGGTTAGAATAAAAATATTCGATACCACGTTAAGGGACGGGGAGCAAACACCGGGAGTGAATTTAAATGTTCATGAAAAGGTAGAGATTGCCAGGCAGCTGGAGAGGTTGGGCGTTGATGTAATTGAGGCTGGCTTTGCCATAGCCTCCCCCGGGGATTTTGAAGCAGTAAACGAAGTATCCAAGGTTATTAAAGACGTTAAAGTTGCAAGCCTTGCCAGGGCACTGGAAAAGGACATCGATGTGGCATGGGAAGCGGTGAAAAATGCGAGGATGCCCCGCATTCACACTTTTATTGCAACTTCGGACATTCATATGAAACACAAGCTTAGAATGACCGAGGAGGAAGTGTTGGAAAGGGCAATCCAAATGGTCAGGTATGCAAAGAAATATTGTGAAGACGTGGAATTTTCCGCGGAAGACGCCAGCAGGACAAGGATGGATTTCCTGTACAAGGTTATTGAAGAAACCATAAAAGCAGGAGCCACGGTAATAAACATACCTGATACGGTGGGGTATGCAACCCCCGGGGAGTTCGGGGAGCTTATCAGGGGGATAAAAAACAACGTGCCCAATATTGACAAGGTTGATATAAGCGTCCATTGTCACAATGACCTGGGCATGGCCGTGGCCAACTCCCTTGTTGCGGTTGAAAACGGGGCAACACAAGTGGAGTGCACGATTAACGGCCTTGGAGAGAGGGCGGGGAATGCAGCACTTGAAGAAATCATCATGGGAATAGATACGAGAAAGGATTTTTACAAGGCAGGGCATAAAATAGATACTACGCAGATATACAGGTCAAGCAGGCTGGTAAGCACTTTAACCGGTATTACGGTACAGCCTAACAAGGCTATTGTGGGAGCAAATGCCTTTGCCCATGAGTCAGGTATTCACCAGCACGGGGTATTGGCCGAAAAAACAACCTACGAGATAATGAAGCCGGAATCCATAGGACTCAAGCAAAACAGGCTGGTGCTCGGGAAATTGTCAGGTCGTCACGCCTTTGAGGAAAAATTAAAAGAAATGGGATATAATCTAACGAAAGAGCAAATAACTAACGCTTTTCAGAAATTCAAGGAATTGGCGGACAGGAAAAAGGATGTTACGGATAAGGATATTGAAGCCCTGGTGGAGGAAAAGGTTGCAAGGATACCGGAAGTATTCCAGTTGGAAACATACCAGATAAGCAGCGGGGATAAGGTTGTGTCAACTGCTACCGTAAGTGTAAGACGAAATGGAAATGTTTATACCGAGGCTGCCACGGGAGAAGGCCCTATTGATGCGGCCTTTAAAGCAATGGAAAGAACAGTGGGGTTTGCACTGGACCTCGAGGATTACAACCTGAGAGCTGTTACCGGGGGGAAGGATGCCCTTGGAGAAGTAACCGTGAGGGTATCGAAGGATGGCCGGGAATTCACCGGCAGGGGAGTGAGCACGGATATAATAGAGGCGAGCGTCAGGGCATACCTTAGTGCGATAAACAGGGTATTGAGCGAATTGGGCGAAGACATAATCCAGCGTTAAAAAGCGTGGTTGGCAAAAACTGTGCCGTAGTTGATCCGGTTGACGAAGGAATAACCAGCATAAAAAACGGGACGTAAAAACAGGATGGGAATGAAGGCTGCAAAAAATAAAAATTAATTGCAATAGCCTATTGGATTGTGCTATTATGTCTTCATATATCGCAATATTGCATTGTATTTATTTATAATGTATGCAATTATGTATCGCATATGTATTATGCAATTATATATCGCAATCGCAAGATCGCAAGGCGGGTGAGATGGTTTTGAAAAAAGTAGTAATTTACGATACAACACTCAGGGATGGTGCTCAAGCCCAGGGTATTTCTTTTACAGTTGAAGACAAACTAAAAATAGCAAAAGCAGTGGATGACTTGGGAATAAGCTATATTGAAGCCGGAAACCCCGGTTCGAACCCGAAAGACATTGAATTCTTTGAACGGGTCAAGGAAATCGGCTTGAAACATGCAAAGATTTCAGCTTTTGGCAGTACCCGCAGGGTTAATGTCCCGGTGGAAGAGGATTCTAATGTATTATCACTGCTTGCGGCAGATACCCCCGTGGTGACAATATTCGGCAAAAGCTGGGATTTTCACGTGGATGCCATACTCAAAACAACCTTAGAAGAAAACTTAAAAATGATATATGACACGATAAGCTTTTTTGCAAACCGCGGCAGGGAAGTGATTTTTGATGCGGAGCACTTCTTTGACGGTTATAAGGCCAACCCGGCATATGCCATGGAAACCCTTAAGGCTGCTTGTGATGCCGGGGCGGCCGGCATATGCCTTTGCGATACAAATGGCGGAACCTTCCCCGATGAAATATTTAAGATAACATCGGGAGTTATTGAAGAAATAAAAGTACCGATAGGCATACACTGTCACAATGACAACGGGATGGCTGTTGCCAATTCTATTGTTGCCGTGCAGGCAGGCGCTACCCATGTCCAGGGGACAATAAACGGGATCGGTGAAAGATGCGGTAATGCCAACCTTTGCACCATAATTCCCAACCTGCAGGTAAAAGCCGGTTGCGAGTGCATACCGGGAGATAAAATGAAAGAGCTCACTTCCATTGCAAGGTTCGTGAGTGAAGTGGCAAATATTATACATGATGAAAGGGCGCCCTATGTAGGAGGATGCGCCTTTGCCCACAAGGGCGGGATGCACGTGGACGCAGTGTATAAAACCTCCATTTCCTTTGAGCACATTGACCCCGAGATGGTGGGCAATAAGCGCAGGATACTGATGTCGGAGGTTTCTGGCAGGAGCGCTATTTTGAAAAAAATTAATGAAGTGGATAGCTCAATAACAAAAGATTCGCCTGAAGCAAAGCATATAATCAACAAGCTGAAAGAGCTTGAACACCAGGGGTACCAGTATGAAGGAGCGGAGACTTCATTTGAAATAGTTATAAGAAAACTGCTGGGCAAGTACAAGCCGTTTTTCAACCTCAATGAGTTCAAAGTTATAGTGAACGAGCCTTCCGTTGAAGGTGTAAATTCATCGGCAATGGTAAAAATAAGGGTTGAAGGCCAGGTTGAAATTACCGCCGCGGAAGGATGCGGACCTGTAAATGCCCTGGACAATGCCTTGAGAAAAGCCCTGGAAAGGTTCTATCCCGAGATAAGGGAAATGAAATTGACCGACTACAAGGTCAGGGTATTGGATTCTGAAGCTGCTACTGCTGCAAAGGTAAGGGTGTTGATAGAATCGACGGATGGCAAGGACGTATGGACTACAGTAGGCGTATCTACCGACATAATTGAAGCAAGCTGGAAAGCACTGGTTGATTCAATTGAATACAAGCTGATAAAGGATAGGAGCTTATAAGGGGTGGAACTAAGGCAGTGACGAGGGGTGGTTTTAAGGTCCCGCTGCTGGAACAAGGGTACAGTTCCGGTGTCCTGCCTTTATGGGGAGGAGATGGTTCTCCTGTCCAAGCGGGAGATAAGAGCTTGGTGGTAAGCGCTTATAAAGGATGGAAGCAAAAGGCCGGCAGGAGAGCGGGTTAGTAGGAGACAACAGTACAATACGGCCGGGAAAGGTGATAAAATTTGAAACTTGCCGGAAGATTAATAAAGGGCACAAGAACAATAAAGAAGGCATTTTTCGAGAATGATAACAGCTCGATGGCATTTGCGGATGCGCTTGAAGAGTGCCTTATAAGGCTTTGCAAGGAAATGGACATTCCCGTGCCGATTTGGATGAAAAAGAACACCCATGAGTTTGTGGCCTTCCGCAAGACATTTTTTACAAGTGAGCAATTTGCCGAGGAAATAAACTTCGATAAATTCGAGATAACGCTGGAGCAGCATTAAACAAGTTTTTTAAGTTGAAAGTATTCTATAAAAACTCCTCTTCACATATGAATAATTTGAGCATGTGAAGGGGTGTTTGTCATGCTGAGCAAGAAAGCATTATGGGTATTTTTATCTATCCTGGTTTTGATGAGCATTGTTCAAATAATACTGGACAGCGCAAGTGAAACAGAAGGGGGCAATACATTAGTTACCGCTGATAAAAAACCGGAATATGTTATTTTTATCGAAGTAGAGGATAAAACCCTGTACCTGCTGGAAAACGGCGTATGTATAAAGAAGTACACCGTGGCAACGGGCAAACCGGGTTATCCTTCCCCCATAGGATACTGGAAAATTATAACCAAGGATACCTGGGGAGAAGGTTTCGGGGGAAGGTGGATGGGCCTGAATGTGTCCTGGGGTAAATACGGCATTCACGGGACCACGATTCCAGGCTCGATAGGTTATGCGGCAAGCCATGGCTGCATCCGCATGTATAATAAAGATGTAAGAGAACTGTATAACATAGTACCCCATGGTACTCCCGTCGTTATAGTAAACGGCCCCTTCGGCCCCTTTGGAACAGGTTTCAGACCCATAGAACCTGGAGACAGGGGAGCGGATGTAATGGCAATACAGAAACGGCTTAAAGAACTAGGGTACTTTAACGGGTGGGTATCCGGCATATACAATGACGACCTGAAATATGCGCTTCACCGGTTCCAAAAGAGCAAAGGTCTTCCCGTAAACGACACCATAGACAGAAAATGCTGGCACAAGATGGGATTCCTGGAGTTTGAATGATCTTTGACCTGGCATAAATTGAACTATATTCGATGCATATTTAACTAGAAGAACCAGGAGTCTGCCCGGGAAAGCGGGCTCATGCAGGCAGCATTGATAGATAACCAAAACCTTCCGAGCAGGCTCCTGCTCCCAGGTGTTTAATAGACTATATATTTGCAAACAAATTGGAAACATCCAGCATCAAACCATCATATATAAATGATTGAGCAGCGTCACCTGTTTTAAAAAACTTGTACATTTCAATTTCGTGGTTCTTAAAGGCATAGATAATAACCTGTTTACATGCAGGGTCAATAACCCAGTATTCTTTTACACCTGACAGCATATACGTATTTAACTTATCAACCATATCTTTGCTTCGTGTGCTATCCGATAATATCTCAACAACCAAGGTCGGGGTTCCCATATACTTGCCCTTTTCATTTATGTTGCCTTCCATATCACAGATTACAAGCAAATCCGGCTGCATAACATCAGGTTCTTTAAAATCTTTTTTTCTAAAGTGAACGTCAAAGGGTGCAAAATACACCTTGCATTTATTACCCTTGAAATATTCGCTAAATGCAAGGTACAGCCTTGCCAATATCTCCTGGTGTTTAATAGTTGGAGAAGACAACAGGTAAATTTCACCATTAATAAATTCCATCCTGAGATCGCTCTTTTCGTAAATCTCCATGAATTCCTCGTAGGAAACCTTTTTCCCGCCGTACTGGTAATCCAGGGCCCTTTCCCTCACCATGAAATACTGCTCAATATCAGTTATATAAGGAGTAAGCCTACAAATCTTTTTACCGTTTTTCGTGATAACAACGTCAGTTTGCTGCTGCTCAGCGTAATCCAGGTACTTTCCCAGGTTTTTCTTAAGTTCCGTTGCAGTTATGACAACACCTTCCTTGTAATCAACCGGTTTCATACGATCACCTCCAAAAAAATTATACCAAATCGTACACAATATTGCAACATGATAGCACTATATTCTTAAAATAATAGCACCGTATAATTATATTTATCGCACTATTTATATTATAAAATTAGCATGCAAAAAGCAGGCACTAGCGCCTTTTGATGGCTATTGTACTGGTTGTATTGTTATTTTATTGAAGAAATGATATAATGTGATTGATTTTGAACTAGCAGCATTGAGAGGTTTATTTATATGAATGTTATGGAGGATGTTATAGAAAAGTGCAAAAAAGTGTTAATAAAATATGAAAACATTTTATTTGCTTATATCTTTGGTTCCTATGCATCAGGGAGAGTAAGAGAAGATAGCGATATAGATATTGCCATATATTTAAAAGAGAAAATTGATACAAAAGAATACCTTGATATTAGGATGGATTTAATGGAAGCCTGTGGAAGGAAAGTTGATTTAATCATATTAAGTAAGGCAACCCCTCTGTTGAAATTTGAGGTTTACAGGAATAACATACTCCTGTTTACAAGAGATGAAACACTTGAGAACAATTTTAAGGTAAAAACGCTGTTTGAATATTGGGATACGAAAAAGTACTTGGATATGGCCTATAAAAAGAATATTGAGAGGATAAAACAGGAGGCGGAAACTAGTGGTTAAAGTGGAAGTAATAATACAGAGACTCAATAAACTATTAACTTCTTTAAAAAAAATTGAAAAATTTATGTTTCTATCTTTAGAGGAGTTTTTAGAAGATGACATTGCGCAAGATGTTGTAGAATACAATTTATTTATTTGTATAAATATGATGATAGACATTGCAGCCCATATTGTTGTAGAAAACGATCTTGGGAACCCTGAAACCATGGAGGGAGCTTTTGACATACTGAAGAAAGAAAGATATTTATCTGCTGACGAAACTAAAACCTACAAAAATATGGTGGGTCTTAGAAATTTACTGGCTCACGAATACTTAAAAATAGATAAGAAAATCATATATGATATTTTGCAGAATAACCTGACGGACATAAAAAAATTTGTTGTATTTATAAATGATAATTTTATTAAAGGATAACGGCCTTCTATACAATATAGTTACAAATCTTAATAGTGCTTGCACACTATGCTGTGTATACTTGGCAGCCATAAAGCGTTTATTGTTTCATTCTTTTAAACCATGGAGTATTACATGATCTACATAAATGCCTTTCAGGCCCAAGCTTTTCTTTAAATGTTCCATAATATTCAGAACCATCGTTTTATCCATTTTATAGTCTTCTTACTTTAGAGTTTTCTCTAGAGTATTGGCCCTTTGTATTTTAATTAGTATGGTATTTCTGCCTCTCCTGTTTTTTCCAATTCAACGTCTTTACTTCCAAGAACAAAGATATCAATTATGAGAACCTGCCTTTCACGGTCAATTTCTCTTAATATACAGTACTCTCCATCTTTTCTGTTTGTTAGATTAATAAATGAATTATCTTCTAAAGAATATACATATATATCTGCCCTGTATCCTCTTTCATTTGGTAGAGGTCCGTTGGAATCCAAAGGTTTTAAATGGAATACATTAAATAAAACCCTCGCGTTATCTAGCCATTCAATAGGAGATGTCATATAATACCAATCATAAGGCCAGTCTTGCGAGAATTCTGCTTTCGCTAATCCCTTGGCATTTTTTATGGGAGTTAATATTCCATTTGTTATATCATATATTGAAAAGGCTGAAGCAAATTCGCCGTATTGCGTAATAAATATCTTATTGCTACCTGGCGACCACTTAACCACAAACCCTTGCCCTACTTGTTGTTCTTTATTAATAATTACTTTAAGTACTTCATATTTGTTAGAAACCAACATTAGACCAGATTCATTTACGATTGTTCTCATTGCTTTATCCGGGGATTCAATATCTATATATATTGGTTCCAATAGTTCTTTCAATGATTTTTTTGCATCGCTTTCGGCAATTACCTTTCGATTGCCATTGTCATCACCCGGAGGTTCTTCAGTTTTTTGCCCAGGTGTTACCTCTTTATCTTGGTGCATATTACTGCCAATTGGCCTGTTTTGAGAATAGACACACCCTGTTAGGCATGTTAAAAAAATAATGAAAAGTATAACTAGAAACTTCTTCAATGCCAGTCTATCTCCTTTCATGATTTTTATATATTTTACTGTTTAATTATTTAATGACATATTATGATAACAACATTATTATATAATCATAATAATATGGCCATAATGCAAAAATCAAGATAATATCCCAAATTATAGTAAGAAGTATTTTTGTCTTTGTAAGCGGATTATAATTATTGTTTATTACTTTGTAACCGGTGCTCAAATAAAAATCCAGGAGTTTTGCTAAAAACAAGGACTCTATTAATGATTAACAAATAATAATTTTTGCAATTATTACGGCCAGTATTGAACCTACGACTGAAAACATAACATTTACCTTGAACCAGGATATTATTAATGCGACAGCCCCACCTATAATACCAATTACAGGAGCTTCACTGTCAATTGTAAGAATTCCCGGGAAAATTAATGCTCCCAATGCTGCATAAGGTATACTCTGAAGCCACCTGTTAACCCACCTGGGCATTTTCAAGCTTCCGATTATAAAAGACGGTAATACTCTCGGTATGTATGTAACAACAGCCATTCCAATTATAATTGTATATGTGCTTAAATTGCTAAAACTATTTATACTATTCACATTCACATTGTTCATTCTTATTAACTCCTATTAGTGCAGCCAGTATTGTGGCAAATACAATTGCCCATCCTGTATCCATAAACCTGCTGAAAATCCAGCTTAAAGCCATGCCAGCAACAGAGACAATAGCTATTCTCCATGACTTTCTGGCAGCAGGTACTAACAATCCTATAAACATTGCATATAAACCTATAGACATGCTGGCGCTTATGGATTGAGGTATAACATCTGCAAATACTCCTCCTATAAAGGTCCCTACAACCCATGAAGCATATGATGTAAAAATTAGAGAGCCAGCAAAATATTTTTCCTCCTGCGGGTTATCGTTTTCTTCTCTCATTGACAATACGGCAAAAGTCTCATCTGTTATTCCAAAGGCCAGGGCAGATGCAGTGGTTCTTGATAAACCTCTGAATCTTTGTATTATAGACGCACTCATGATGAAATGCCTTAAGTTTAATATAAGCGCGGCTAATATAATTTCATATGCACTTGCTCCTGAGTCTATCATTCTTATAGCCATAAACTGGCTAGCCCCCGCGAAAACCATTAACGACATGGAAGTTGCTTGAATAACTGATACACCTGATTGCACTGAAATCACTCCAAATGCAATAGCAATAGGAATATAGCCAATAGCTATTGGTATTGCCGCCTTAATCCCTTTTATTACTCCAGTTTTAAATTTTTGCTTTTCCTTAATTACAGGCATACAGCTACCTCACTCCATACCAAAAGCCAACCCATAACTAAGTATGCATATTCAACAGCTGCGAATACTTTATTTTCAATTACTTCCAAAATCTCGGTATGAATAACGAGATTAGTGTGAACAGCTCCAGTCTCCCCAGGAGCATGAGCAACGATAAAAGCAGCTTGCTGTATATGCTTAACTCGCCGAAATTGCGCAAGGGCCCGACAAACTCGAAACCCGGGCCGATATTGCCCAGTGTGGCGGATACAGCGCTTGCGGCGCTAACCAAGCCGACTCCCTCCAATGAAACGACAAGGGTTCCAAGTACAAAAACAATAATGTACAGTATGAAAAAACTTGCAATACTTGACAGGGCTCCTGCTGAAATCGGGTGGTTATCAATTTTTACGGAAATGACTGCCCTGGGATGAACCAGCCTTAATATTTCCGCTTTTATCTGTTTCAATAGGGCCAATATCCTGATAACTTTTATACTGCCGGCCGTAGAACCGGCGCATCCCCCGACAAACATCAGCACGAACAAAATTCCCTTGCTGAAGGTTGGCCATTCATCGAAATTTACGGTCATGTAGCCGGTTGTAGTTATAATTGAACTAACTTGAAAGAAAGCATGTCTCAAAGCTTCTCCCAGGCTATGGTACATGCTTTTGATATTAATGGAAACAAGTATTGTTGATATTAATACGATGGATAAATAAAATCTCAATTCCTCGTTTTTTATAACATCCTTCCACTTTCTCTTATATAAAGTAAAATACAGGTAAAAATTAACACCTGATAACACCATGAGCAACGCAACTACAACTTGTGTGTAAGTGCTGTCAAAAGCGCCGATACTTGCATTCCTGGTGGAAAAACCTCCCGTTCCAATGGTGCCGAATGCGTGAATTGAAGACTCGAAAAACGTCATGCCTCCCAGTTTAAGCAGAAAAATTGCCGCAAGTGTTATACTTGAATATGTAATGTACAAAATCTTTGCCGTATCTTTCATCCTTGGAACGATTTTATCGGCAGTCGGCCCCGTGGCTTCAGCCTTGAATACGTGGAAACCGCCCGCACCCATTGCAGGAATAACGGCAATTGTAAAAACGAGGATTCCCATTCCCCCCAGCCAGTGGCTAAAAGATCTCCAGAACAATAAACCTCGCGGAAGCACCTCAACATCACCAAGAATAGTAGCTCCCGTTGTTGTGAAACCGGATACAGTTTCAAAAAAAGCATCAACGAAGGAAGGAATGACGCCTGAAATAATAAAGGGCAGGCATCCAAAAAGCGAAACAAGTATCCAGCCCAGTGAAACCAGGACCAGTCCTTCCCTGGCCTTAACCTTTTCATTGGCAGCATTAATTCTGGTTAAAGCAAAACCAATAATGCCTGTTATTGCAATAGTAATGATAAAAGCCATCATGTCGTTTTGCCGGTTATACATGGATATAAAGAGGGAAGGAGCCATTCCTATAGACTCAATTAATAACAAGCTTCCCAGGGTTTTTAAAATGAACCTATAATTCATTGTGTGGGGCCCCTCTCCTTGGCATAAAGAAGTTTTTCAGCATGGGTACTTCAGACATAAGGCAAAACACCACGAACCTGTCGCCAGGTTGTATTGTTGAATTACCGCTTGGAATAATAACCTGGCCGTTTCGAATAATAGAGCCGATAATAACCCCCATTGGAAGCCCCAGCTTTGATAGCGGCTTGCCGATAATGGGCAGTTTATCCGATGCAATGAATTCAGTAACTTCCGCTTGGCCACCTAAAAGCAGGGATACCGATACTACTCTTCCGCCGCGGATGAACTTCAGTATATTACTTGCGGTAATATCCACCGGGTTTAATGCGGCATCTACACCCAGTTTTTCAACTATTTGGGCATAACTAGGCCTGCTTACTTTTGCAATAACCTTCTTGACCCCTGCCTGCTTTGCCATTAATGCCATTAATATGTTTTCTTCGTCGTACCCTGTTACTCCGATAAATGCGTCCATTGAAGCCAAGTCTTCTTCTTCCAGTAGGTTTACATCTGTTCCATCTCCATGGATAACCAGCGTGTTATCATTATCCAATTCCTCGGACAGATATTCGCATCTCTGCGCGTCCTGCTCTATCAACTTAACATGTATTCCCAGGGATGACAACTTATTAGCAAGGTAATAACCGATTTTGCCGCCACCTAATATCATGACTTGTTTGGCGAGGGTTCGGTTTTTGTGTTCGGGTATATTGCTTCCTTGCATGCTGCCTTGTGTTAATCGATCAATATTGTTTTTTTCACCGATAACATATATTATGTCATTTTCCTGCAGCATGGTGGAACCATCGGGTATAATAATTTTATTATCCCGGGATATTGCAATGATCAGTAATCCTTCCAGCTTTCTTTCCGTGTTTTTAAGATCCATTATTCTCTTACGGGCAAAACCCGGCAAGCTTGATACTTTCAAATCTATTACCGACACCCTGCCCCTTGCAAAGGTCTCAGAATAAAACGTGTAGCTTTCCAGCAAATGCCGGGCAATCTCGTTTGCCGTGGCAAGTTCCGGGTTGATTATATGGTCTATTCCCATCCAGGATTTAATAAAATCGATTTGCTTTGCATGCTCGGGATTTCTTACCCTTGCAATTGACCTCTTGCACCCGAGCTTTTTTGCAAAGGAAGAAACAAGAATATTAGTTTCATCACTATCAGTAACGGCTATTAAAACATCGTAGGATTTAATATCCAGTTCCTTCAGCGTTTCGACTTCAAGGCCGTTGGATCTTACCGTCAATACGTCCAAGTGGTCGCTGATGCGCTCCAGCAGCTTTGAATCTATATCAACAACCGCAACATGAATATCTTCATTCACAAGTGAATCGGCTATCTTGTAACCCAATTTACCTGCACCGACAATTACCACTTTCATACACGCCTGTTCCTTTCCATAAAGCAGCGACACATGACACGGGGACGGGGTTAATGTCACTTAATGTCACTTCCAGCATCCTGCTCTTGCTTGTTTTATCATTGTAGCACACGAAAAATTAACTTACAACATATTCAATTATTTTATTATTTTATATTTCCCAGGGTAAATTTAATCATGCTGCATTGCGACTTTCTAATATTAGCTGCCTGTGACACAGCATAGTAACGCGTTGATGCGTGACACACGGGCGTGACAGGAGGACGGGGGTGATGTCACCAGGTGACACGGGCGACACGGGGGCGGGGGTAATGTCACTAGGTAAGGTATTACTTCAATAACTGCGGCAAAAAGGTGGCTATTCCCGGGAATGCTATAAGAAGCGCCATGCAAACAACAAGCGCCGCCAGGAAGGGCCATATCCCTTTAAAAATTGTTTCTGTCGGAATGTCGGGAGCCACCCCCTTGACAACAAATACATTCATGCCTACGGGAGGCGTTATTACTCCCATTGCCACTACGAGGACAATTATCACCCCGAACCATATTGGGTCGTAGCCCAGGATATTTACAACCACCGGGTGGAATATGGGTATTGTGAGTAAAATAAGGGCAAGGGCATCGATGAAACAGCCGAGTATGAAATATACAAGTAAAATGAGAGCCATTACGACAAAAGGCGGAAGAGCCATGTTAGCCACCCAATTTGCAATAGAAAAGGGAAGGCGGCTAATTGCAATAAAACGGCCAAAAACAACGGCCCCTGCCACCATAAGCATAATCATGGCCGTAGTGCGGGTGGTATCAGCAAGGGACTGCCTGAAATTTTTCCAGCTAAGGCGTCTCCTTAAAATCGTGATCAACAAAATGCTTGCGGCGCCTATCGCCCCTGCTTCGGTTGGAGTAAACCATCCCCGGAATAGGCCTCCAAGGGAGATGCAGAAGGTAAAAACAACTTCCAGTATCCCGCTTTTCAATTCGGGAATTATTTCCTTCAGGGATGATCTTGGACTGGCAGGACCTAAAGAAGGGTTCCTTGCCGTTATAATGCGTATGGCAATCATGTAAAGAATTGTAAGCAGGATGCCGGGAATTATACCCGCTATAAACAATTTCCCGATGGATTCGCCTGTAGATATGCCATAGACAATGAATATAACACTCGGGGGAATCAACACGCCGATTGCTCCACCGGCTGCTACGCTTGCCGACGACAGGCTGTCATCGTACTTGTATTTTCGCATTTCCGGCAATGCAATAGCTCCTATTGTGGCGGCGGTAGCCGTGTTCGACCCGCATATGGCGCCAAACAGTGCACAGGCAGCCTGTGTTGCCGTGGCCAGCCCGCCGGGCTTATGTCCGACAAGCTTATAAGCCAGTCTATATAGATCGGAACCTACTCCCGAATAATAGGCAATAAATCCCATCCATACAAACATCGGGATAACGCTTAATGAATAAGATGAAAAAGAACTGTATACTTCGGTAGCTGCCATGCTTAAAGCCGTGGAAGGAGATCTTAATATGCTAAATCCCAGGATTCCAGCTAAAAGCATTGCATAAGATATAGGAATACGAATTGCAATTAACAGGAGAAGAACTAACAGTCCAATTACACCAATAATTTCAGGGCTCAAGTTCTTCTCACCTCCTTGAAGGCCCGTATGGCCTTATCAAGCAATACGAGGCAAAGAACCAGGAAGCCGATGGCTGTAATATATACAAATAAGTAAAACGGTGTTTGTGTTGTCGGGGACACCTCGTTGTTGGCTGCAAGCCTTGCAGCGTAAAGGAACATTCTCCATGTAAAAACAAGCATGCCGATGAGCGTTGCCACGGAAATAATAATACCGGTGACACCCTGCGCCCTTTTCCCCAGTTTCTCCAGCACAAAACCTATTGCTATATGCCCGTCGATTGCGGCGCAATACGCTATCCCGCATCCTACTATGACAGCCGAAAGAAAACATACATATTCGTATGTTCCAAGGATAGGCCTTTTAAAAAAAGCCCTCAATATAACATTTAATACTACCAGGAGCATTGATAAAACAACTCCCCAGCTTGCTGCTTCATTAACAAAAGCGGACATCTTTTTTACCGTGTGGCTGAATTTGTCCAAGGCATTTCCCCCTAACATAATGTTTTAGCAGCATTTACAATGCAAGCAACATGGGCAGCATTAGCAACACTAATAATAAAGTATTAGAATATGAAATATTAGAATATTAACAGTATTACAGTATTAGCAGTTTTAACGCTATTCGTAGCATTAGTATATTTCATTGTACTTCTCTGCAAGTTCCTTTACAACCTTCAACACATCCTCTTTAATATCTAAACTCCTTATTTTTGCCATGTATTCCTCTTGTATGGGCTCCACCTTTTTAATCCACCTTTCAGTTTCTCCTTCCGACAATTCTATTACCGTCATGCCTTTTTCTTCTAAGGCCCATTTCAGGGCTGCCTCGTTTTGCTTGTCCCATAATCCCGCCCCTACTTCTTCCAGGAACCTTTCATTTACCTCGAGGATGGCATTTTGAATATCCCCGGGAAGGGAGTTCCATTTATCAAGGTTCATTGTAACGAAAAACAGCGTATTATATAAAAACGGTGTTTTTGTAATATACTTGGTAACATCCGCATGGTTCCATCCTTGTAATACCTCGATTGGAGCAAGGTTTCCCTTGACTATGCCCTTTTGAAGGGCCTCGTAAGCTTCAGCTTGTGTCATGCCGACCGATATGCCGCCAAGGGCTTCAATGGTCTTGGCACAAGCTCCTGTAACCCTTATTTCCATGCCCCTGAGGTCTTCCAGTTTTTCTACAGGTGATTTTGTAAAAAGGTCCCCGGAACCCGTGGTAATAACCATCATTAACTTTGTATCCTTGATTTCATCCGGGTCAAGCAGCTTTATTCCCTCCCAGGCAACCATGCTTGCAACTTTTGCATTTTTATATATGATGCCTGGCAACTCAAATGCTTCAAGCACGGGAAAACGCCCTGCTGTGTATGAAAAACATGAAAGCCCGATATCGATCACGCCTTCCACGACCCCGTCATATATATCCGCACCCTTGCGAAGAACCTCGTTGGGATAACTGGTTATCACCACCCTCCCGCTGGTAGCTTTTTCAATTTCCTTGATCCACCCCTGGACAAATTCCTTTTCCGCCGGGTGAGTGCCCGGGAAAAAGTGCGCCAACGTAAACTCATATTTTTTCAAGCTTTCCGAGCTGGCAGGCTGGCTGCACGATGCGGCAATTAATGCCAGGGACAGGATTAAAAAAGCAGCCGTAATCTTCTTCGTGGTATGAATAAAGCACATGAATTTCATAAATAATCCCCCTCTCTTGTTTGCGCAGATCCAAAAGCAGTAAAAGACATGCTTTTGACCCTGCACATACTTGTACTACTCCATTTTACTTTTTCACTTCACCGTTTAATTTAATTAACGAGAAGCTGCTGAGCATTAAAGAGCGGTTAGAGGATTATTTCGCAAGAAGTGTGCCATCCTGCAACCCGGTAAACCGACAACCTCCCGGTATTGCATTGAGGATTGCATTAAGGCAATATAACTACTCATCCAACCGTTCTTCCATCCTACCTTTTTATCCATTTTATTAAGCAGCCTTCCGTTCTACTAAAAGCCTGTTTTTTACTTGCAGGTTTTTCTACAATCCTTATTATAGCCCTGAACCACCCTGGTGTCAATATCAATGGCAAGTTTATTTTTCCAGCGATGCCTTTTTAAAAAGAGCTCATTTGGAAAAGGGCAGCAATTCAGCAAAACCGTGTACCAAGTGCAACTGTATTGCCGGGTGAAGCTGTGTCGCCAGTTTATATTTGTCCCGCTGAGGTTGATATTCTTGCCATAAACATGTAAAATATAAATAATATCAGTAAATAATATTAATAATTCATGTACGATAATTTATGTATGAATTATTAATGCAATATTTTTTAATGTAACATTTAATATAAAGAGGAGGTTTTATTATGGCAAACCCGGAAAGTTTCAAAATGAACCCACCCCAAAACAGGTTAAGAGGTAGCCTTCCAAAGGTGGGGATTCGTCCTGCAATAGATGGAAGGCGCAGGGGAGTAAGGGAGTCCCTCGAGGAACAGACGATGAACATGGCCAAGGCCGCGGCCAAGTTAATCACGGAGAATTTAAAGTATCCAAATGGCATGCCCGTGGAGTGCGTAATTGCTGATACTTGCATAGGCGGGGTGGCCGAAGCCGCAATGGCCGCGGAAAAATTTGAAAGGGAAGGGGTAGGGGTGTCATTAACCGTTACGCCCTGCTGGTGCTATGGCTCGGAAACCATGGATATGAACCCGTATACTCCTAAAGCCGTATGGGGGTTCAACGGCACGGAACGGCCGGGTGCGGTATACCTGGCAGCAGTGCTGGCTGCCCACAACCAGATGGGCCTGCCTGCATTCAGTATTTATGGCAGGGATGTACAAGATAAAGGAGATACCACCATACCGGAAGATGTAAAAGAAAAGATACTCAGGTTCACCAGGGCAGGACTTGCAGCTGCATTAATGCGGGGTAAATCATACCTTTCCCTGGGCTCGGTTTCAATGGGAATTGCAGGTTCCATAGTGGACCCAGGCTTTTTCCGCGACTACCTGGGTATGAGAAACGAATACGTGGACATGAGCGAATTTATCAGGAGAATAGATGAAGAAATATATGATAAGGAAGAATTTGAAAGGGCGATGAAATGGGTCAAGGAAAACTGCGTAGAAGGTCCTGACAATAATCCGCCTGAAATCCAGCGTTCCAGGGAACAGAAGGATAAGGACTGGGAAATGTGCGTGAAAATGGCCATGATTGCAAGGGACCTCATGGTAGGAAATCCAAGGCTTGCCGAGATGGGATACGGAGAAGAGGCCCTCGGCCGTAATGCCATTGCGGCGGGTTTCCAGGGACAGAGGCAATGGACGGACCACTTCCCCAATGGAGATTTCATGGAGGCAATACTGTGCTCCTCCTTTGACTGGAACGGCATAAGGCAGCCATTCATACTTGCAACGGAAAATGACAGTCTAAACGGTGCCGCCATGCTGTTTGGACACCTGTTGACCAGTACCGCACAGGTGTTTGCCGACGTAAGAACCTATTGGAGCCCTGAAGCCATTGAAAGGGTTACGGGATATAAACCAACCGGCTTGGCGGAAAATGGCCTGATTCACTTGATAAATTCGGGCGCCGCTGCATTAGACGGGTCAGGGGAGCAAACCAGGGATGGCAAGCCGGCGATGAAGCCATTCTGGGAAATATCCCCCGAAGAAGCTGCAAAATGCCTGGAGGCAACATCGTGGAGGCCTGCAAGCCTGGGCTACTTCAGGGGCGGAGGATTTTCATCCGACTTCCTCTCAAGGGGAGGAATGCCCATAACGATGTTAAGGGTAAATATAATAAAAGGATTGGGTCCTGTGCTCCAGGTTGCAGAAGGATACACCGTGGATTTGCCGGAAAAAGTGCATGATATACTTGACAACAGGACGGACCCAACCTGGCCGACAACATGGTTTGCCCCGATACTTACCGGGAAAGGAGCATTCAAGGATGTATATTCAGTAATGGCCAACTGGGGCGCAAACCATGGGGCATTCAGCTATGGCCATATTGGAGCCGAACTGATAACCTTGGCATCAATGTTGAGGATTCCAGTGTGCATGCACAATGTTTCGGAGGATAGAATTTTCAGACCCAGTGCATGGTCCGCCTTTGGAACATATGACCTGGAGGGGGCGGATTACAGGGCATGCCTTAATTTTGGCCCACTGTACGGCAAGAAATAGCAAGAAATAATTTTGGGATATGACAAGCATGCGGTTGTTTTATTCCTGCAAGCCGAAGCAAGGGTCTTAATGAAGAAGCCGCAGTATAAAAAATTATGCAATATAAGCATTAATGCAATCCGGGGTGTCGGGATGGATGCCCCGGGTTTTGTTTTTTTATTTAAATGTAATAATAATGGTTAAATGTTTAACACCGGTTGATTGTTAAATTTAATGATAATTTAAAGATAGTTTAAAGATAATATTTAAAACATAATACCTAAAATAAATGTAAAGTAACAACGTATTTTTAAGTATGACAAGGATAAATATAAAGAAA